>DATIWW010000112.1:0-2665 GCA_035519175.1 Terriglobales bacterium | reverse complement strand
GGCAAGAAGTACTACCAGATGATCCTGAACGCGCCCAACCTGACCTCCGCCGGGGGAAGCTGGGTGATGCGTTTTGCCGAGTTGGCCGACGAGCCCAAGGCCGGCGAGTTGACCGCCCCCGTCGCCCTCGACAAGGTGGATCCCGCCTACCCCAACCAGCTCATCAAGGACGGGGTGGAGGGCACGGTGACGCTCTACGCCGTGATCCGCGCGGACGGCTCGGTGGCCGACGTCAAGGTGCTGCGCGGGGTGGACGACCGCTTGGACCAGAACGCACGCCTGGCGCTGCTGCGCTGGCGTTTTCGCCCCGCCACCAAGAACGGCCAGGCCGTGGACCTGGAGGCCGTGGTCCAGATCCCCTTTGTGATCGGGAAGAAGATCGCGTACTGAGGCCGCCGGCCCCTAGACCGTGGTGCTGCGCGCGGGTGAGGGGGCGTCCACGCCGTGCTCCACGTACTCGTAGATGGCGGGATTGGTGCAGATCTCGTAGTAGAGGCGGTCGGTCCACTGCTTGAGGGTGAAGTCGCGGGCCTCGACGTGGGGAATGCGCCCCTGCCGCACCACCACCCGGTGGAAGCTGCCCTGGGCCACCGGCACCAGCCCGCTGTACAGCCGCACCACCTCTTGGTCCCAGATGGTGGGCAAGGTCAGGTCGTGGGCTTGCAAGGAGATCTCCTGGGACAGCTTCTGGAAGGCGGCCTCGTTGATGTGGATGCCGCCGATGTTGTAGCGCAGCAGGAACTCCTCGGGGTTGCCGCCGGTATCTTCGTCGTCCACCGTCTGGAAGTTGTAGACGTTGAACAGGGTCTCGGCGCCGTTGAGGTAGCGGCGGGAGCCGCGGCTGCAGGAGGAGAGGCGGTCGCTCTCGTTGAGCGCCCCCGAGATCATGATGCGGTTGGGGCCGTCCATGAGGTACATGGGAGGCGACTCCTGGTAGGAGATGCCGATGCCCAATTCCAGGGTGGGCAGCCCGGCCTGCTGCGACTTCTGGTTGTAGGCGCGGACGATCTCGGTGATCTCCTTGGCCAGCACGCAGGCGCGGCCCACCCCGAAGCCGGATTCCCCTTCGCGCTCGAACAGGGCCAGGATCACGGCGTCGCCCTCGATGAAGACCTTGTCGGCCCCGTACTTGGGCAGCAGCTTGTTCACCGGCTCGTAGAAGTTGAGGCTGAAGTAGGAGGCGGGATTGAGGCCGCGCTCGGAGAGGGTGCGGGTCAGGATGCTGGACTCGCGGATGTCGGCCTTGATCACCACGTGGTGCACCACCCTGTCCTCCACCGGCTTCTGCTCTTCCGGCAGCAGGAACTCGTAGAGGGTGTTGTTGATGGCGGAGAGCTGGCGCAGCTTCTCGGTGGTGATGACGTTGACGCCCTCCATGGCGGCGTCCAGGGCCTCCAGGCGGCGCAGGTCGCGGTGGTAGCGGATGAAGTCGCGCAGGAAGCGCCCCGCCACCTTGCCGCGCTCCGTTCCCTTGCAGGCGTCCAGGCGCTTGACCGCCTTGTGGAGGTTGTCGGGGGAGATCTTGCCGTGCTCCTGCAGCAGGGTCTCCACCCGCTTGCGCTCGGTGCTGGAGATGAGGGCGTTCTTGAGCTGCTGGGGATTGATGGGAGGGGAATACTGGGGCAGCAGGGGCACGGCCTCGTAGGAGGCGATGATGTGCTCCATCACGTTCTCGCGCTCCAGCAGGTCCACCCAGGCGGCCAGCAACGCCTTCTGCGCCTTGCCCTTGGAGGTGCTCTCATCGGGGGTGCCGCCTCCCAGCAGTTCCTCGGCGTTGTTGGGGGCGCTGAAGAGAGCGTCGAGACGGCGCTCCTCGTCGGCCCCGTCGAGCTCCAGGGACTTGAAGAAGGAGGCGGCGATCTCCAGCAGCGTCTGGAAGCGGTCGGGATCGCGCTCGTAGTTGCCCAGCATGACGTAATGCTCGGCGTTGAGGAAGTCGTCGCGGCCGTCCTCGGTGAGCAGCAGGCGGTTCAGGAACAGCTCGTAGCTGGCCTCGGCGGCGCCGTCGCCGAACAGCGAGCGGCGCAGGCGCGCCAGGGTCTCCTTCTCCACATCGCGCAGGGTCTGGAACAGCTCCTGCCCCACGCGCCGCAACAGCGCCTTCTTGGAGACCTGGAATTGGGCGAAGCGCTCGCGTAGCTCCATCGCCTTGGCGGGATTGGGAGTGCGCGGCCCCTCATAGGTCTTCAGCTTGGCCCGGCAGCGCTCCACCGCCAGGTGGAACTGCGCCAGCATCTCCGTCTTCAGGAACTTGATGAGGGCGAGCCGCGCCAGCAGGTCCACGGAGATGTTGCTCTCCGTCTTGGCGCGATTGAGGGCCACGGTGTGCAGCGCCGTCAGCATGGGCCTGAAGTCGGCGGCGTCGGGGCCCTTGTAGGGCTTCATGGAGCCGCTGCCCTCCGCGCGCTGCATCACCGAGGGCGGGCGCTGCGCCTGGGGATCCTCCCGCACCAACTCCTCCACCGCGCCGTACTTGGCGATCAGGCGGAAGATGTTGAGGCGGGCGGTTTCGGCGAAGCGCAGGCTCAAGAAGACGTCGTGGCGCACGTTGTCCACCCCGGTGAGCAGCCCTTCCAGCACGATGGCCGGGGAGTAGGTCTCCATCTGCAAGTCGCGGGCGAGTTCCGGAAGGTTCTCGCCGCGTTGCAGAAATGAAAAACGCGCC
>DATIWW010000111.1:0-5726 GCA_035519175.1 Terriglobales bacterium | reverse complement strand
GCGCGCATGCAGGCGGAGTTCGACAACGCGCGCAAGCGCGCCGCCAAGGAGCAGGCCGAGTTCCGCGACTACGCCGCCGCCGAGGCCATCCAGCCGCTGCTGCCCATCCTCGACAGCCTGGAGCGGGCGCTGGCCCACGCTCCCGCGGACGACGAGTTCGGTGCCGGAGTCGAGCTGATCTACAAGCAGATGCTCGACGTGCTCGGCAAGATGGGCTTGCGGGTGATCCCCGCCGTGGGCGAACCCTTCGATCCCCACCTCCACCAGGCGGTGCAGATGGTGGAGACCACCGCGGCGCCGGACCACCAGGTCCTGGAGGAACTGCAGCGCGGCTACAAGCTGAAAGACAGGCTGCTGCGCCCGGCGATGGTGCGCGTGGCGCGCAACCCCAGGAAGTAGAAAGGCGACAAGGGACCGAACCTGCCCAACAACGGCAAACGCGATTACTACGAGGTCCTGGGCGTGCCTCGCATGGCGAGCGACCAGGAGATCAAGAGCGCCTACCGCAAGCTGGCGCTGCAGTACCATCCCGACCGCAACTCCTCTCCGGATGCGGAAGAGAAGTTCAAGGAGGCCAGCGAGGCCTACAGCGTGCTCGCCGACAGCGAGAAGCGCGCCGCCTACGACCGCTTCGGGCACGCGGGCGTAGGCGCGGCAGGCGCCGGCTTCCCCGACTTCAACCAGGTCATCTTCCAGGATTTCTCCGACATCCTGGGCGACCTGTTCGGCTTCGGCGATCTGTTCGGCACGAGCAGCGGGCGGCGGCGCAGCCGCTCGCGGCGCGGCGCCGACCTGCGCGAGGACCTCACCCTGGAATTCGAAGAGGCCGTCTTCGGTACCGAGACCACCCTCAGCATCCGCCGCCACGAGCACTGCGAGAGCTGCCAAGGCTCGGGGCTGGCCCCGGGGAAGTCGGCGGTGCGCTGCGCCACCTGCGGCGGCCACGGCCAGGTCCGCTACCAGCAGGGCTTCTTCGCCGTGGCCCGTACCTGCTCGTCGTGCCACGGAAGCGGCCAGGTCATCAACGATCCCTGTCCGCAGTGCCGCGGCGAAGGCCACCTGCTGCGCGAGCGCGAGCTGGCGGTGAAGGTCCCCGCCGGCGTGGAGGACAGCACCCGCATCCGCTATGCCGGGCAGGGCGAGGCCGGCGCCCACGGCGGGCCGCCCGGCGACCTCTATGTCGTGCTCTCGGTCAAGGAGCACCCATTCTTCGAGCGCGAGGGCAAGGACCTGTACTGCGGCGTGCCCATCTCCATCGCGCAGGCGGCGCTGGGCGCGCAGATCAAGGTCCCCACGCTGGAGGGCGAGCATACTCTGAAGATCCCCGAGGGCACGCAGTCCGGCACCGTCTTCCGGGTGCGCGGCAAGGGCGTCCCGTCGCTCAACGGCCACGGCCGCGGCGACCTGCGGGTGGAGGTGCGGGTCCAGATCCCGTCACGGCTGAGCAAGCGCCAGCGCGAATTGCTGCAGGAGCTGGAAACCCTCACCCCGATCGAGAACAAGCCGCAGCGCCGCACCTTGCTCAGCCGGGTGAAGGAGATCTTCGGCTCCTAGATGACGCGCCGCCGCTGGATCGCCGACGAGGTCTCCGGAGACCGGGCCGCGCTGGTGGGCGAGCATGCCGCGCACCTGGCGCGCGTGCTGCGCGCGCGCGTGGGCCAGGAGTTCGACATCGCCGCCGCCGGGCGGGTGCGCCGCGGGCGCGTGGCCGCGGTCAGCGACACGCGCGTGGACTTCGAGCTGGGCGAAGACGTCGCTGCCCTACCCGGCCTTCCGCTCACCCTCCTGCTCTCCATCTTCAGGTTCGAGCGCATGGAGTGGGCCATCGAAAAGCTCACCGAGCTGGGCGCGGCGCGGCTGCTGCCCGTGATCGCGCGGCGCACCGATGCCCGCCTGGCGCAGGCGGCCGCGAAGCGCGTGGAGCGCTGGCGCAAGCTCGCGCGCGAGGCGGCGGAGCAGTCGCGGCAGGCGGTGGCGCCGGAGGTCACGGCGCCGGTGAAGCTGCGAGAGGCGGTCAACGGGCAGGAAGGGCTGCGCATCTTCCTGGATGAGTCGGAAGAACAGACCACGCTGAAGCAGGCGCTGCGCGGGCACACGCCCGGCCAGCCGGTGGCGCTGGCCTTGGGCCCGGAGGGCGGCTGGACCGAGGAGGAAGTGAAGCTCCTGGTCGAGCGCGGATGGAAGGCGGCCTCCCTGGGCAGCCGCATCCTGCGCGCCGAGACCGCGGCCATCGCCGCGCTGGCCATCGTGGCGGCAGAACTGGACGGGGAGAGCTAGGCAGCACTCGTTTTCCCCATTGCTCCGCGGGAGAAGCTCTCGCATAATGCAAGTCTCTAGAGATTCCGCGCTCCCTCCGACGCATAACGTGAGCTTCATTCCCGATCCGCGGCAACGCGAGGCCATCGAGCACGGGCGCGGGCCCATGCTGGTGCTGGCGGGGGCCGGCACCGGCAAGACCACCGTGCTGGTGGAGCGCATCGCGCGGCTGGTGCGCCAGGGCCTGGCGCGGCCGGACGAGATCCTGGCCGTCACCTTCACCATCAAGGGCGCGCGCGAGATGCGGGAGCGCGTGGAAGCGCGGCTGGGCGGCCAGTGCTCCGGGCTGCGCGCTTCCAACTTCCACGCCTACTGCGAAGGCCTGCTGCGGCGCGCCGGCGCCGACTTCGGCGTCCTCACCGACGAGGACCTGTGGGTCTACCTGCGGCAGAGGATCGAGGAACTGCCGCGGCAGCGCTTCGTCCGCGCCGCCGACCCGGGGAGATTCCTGAGCGACCTGAGGGAGTTCTTCAGCCGCTGCCAGGACGAACTGGTCACCCCCTCGGACTACGAGCGCTACCTGGAGCGCCTGCGCAAGAAGGAGGTGCCGCTACCGCGGGTCAGCAGATCCAAGGAGCGCGACGCGCTCTCCGACGAAGAGGTGCTGGCGCGCTGCGAAGAGATCGGGCGCGTCTTCCGCAAGGTGGAGGAGATGCTGGCGCGCGACCGCCTGGGCACCTTCGGGGCGCAGATCGTGAAGGCGGTGGAGCTGCTGAAGAAGGACGCGGCGCTGCTGGCCGAGGAGCGGGCGCACGCGCGCTTCGTCCTGGTGGACGAGTTCCAGGACTGCAACCTGGGACAGATCGAGCTGACCGCCCTGCTGGCGGGGAAGGAGCAGAACGTCTTCGCGGTGGGCGATCCCGACCAGGCCATCTACCACTTCCGGGGGGCCTCCAGCGCGGCCTTCGACGAGTTCCTGCGGCGCTTCCCGGAGGCGGGCCGGGTGGCGCTGGAGAGAAACCACCGCTCGACCGTGCCCATCCTGGCGTGCGCGGCGAGCGTGATCGCCAAGAACCCGCCGGTGGTGCGGACGAGCAGCCGGCTGGGCCAGGAGTTCGAGCGGCGGGCGCTGCGCTCGGCGCGGGCCGAAGCGGCGGCCACGCGAGGCGCGGCGCTGGCGTCGCCGCCGATGGCCATCGTCCTCTACGACGGCAAGCTGAGCGAAGCGGCGGAGGTGGCCGAGAGCGTGCGCGGCCTGCAGGAGAAGAGCGGGTGCGCCTGGTCGCGCTTCGCGGTGCTCTACCGCGTGCATGAACACCGCAAGGCCGCCATCGAGGAATTCGCGGCGCGCGGGATCCCGGTCGCGGTCAAGGGCGTGAACGTGCTGGATACCGGCGAGGTGCGCGACCTGATGGCCGGGCTGCGCGCTCTGGCCCGACCCCGCGATGGCGGCAGCCTCTTCCGCGTGGCGGCGCTGCCGCAATTCGGCATCGCGCCCGAGGACATGCGCGACCGGTTGAAGGGAGCGGAGAAGGGAACCGACATCGTCCCCGTGCTCGAGCGCACGGCCGGCGGCAAGAAGGTCCTGGCGGCGCTGGAGGAACTGCGCCAGCAGGCGGCGGCAGCGAAGATGCGCACCGCCGCCGTCGTGGAGCTGGCCATCTGCAAGCTCGAGCTGGCCAGCCGTTCGGAGCCGCTGGCCGCCTTCCGCCGCTTCGTCGCGGACTGGGAGAAGAAGCCCATCGCCGGCGAGCGCAAGCTCGCCACCTTCCTCGACTACATGGAGTACTTCTCCCAGGCGGGGGGCAGCGTGCAGATGTACGACGAGGAGGCCGGGGACGAGGACCCGCGCGAGGGCGTGCGCCTGATGACGGTGCATGCCGCCAAGGGGCTGGAGTTCGATCACGTCTTCGTCCTGCGGGCGAATGCGGGCTCGTTTCCCTTCGGCTACCGCGAACCGCTCTTCGAGTTTCCTGGCGCGCTGACCACCGGGGCCTCCGTGGCCGGCAGCAAGGAGATCCACGCGCAGGAGGAGCGGCGGCTCTTCTACGTGGCCATGACGCGGGCGCGCGACTCGCTCACCCTTGGCGCCAAGCCCCGCGGCCAGAAGCGGCAAGCCACCGGCTATGCCAAGGAATTGCTCGCGGACGCATCGCTCGCTGCCTTTCGCGTGGAGCGGCGGGCGCGCGATTACCGCGCGGACCTTTTCGCGGCCGCCGCGGCTGCCCCCGCCGCCGGGGTGAGCGCATGGCTGCTGCTGCCCGCGCCGCGGCCGGCCGCGCCCATCACCGTGAGCGCTACCGCCATCGACAAGTACGAGTTGTGCCCGCTCAAGTACAAGATCAGCCAGGAGTGGGCGATCCCCGGCAGGTCGGCCGGCGCCATGCAGTTCGGCAACGTGATGCACACGGTGCTGAAGAACTATTACGACGCGCTGTGCAGCGGCCGCCCGCAGAGCGCGGAAGCGCTGCTGGAGTCGTTCCGGGCGGCGCTGGCCAACGCCGGCCTCGAAGACCCGGCGCAGCGCCGGCTCTATGAGAAGCAGGGCCTCGAGCAGTTGCGGGAGTTCGCTGAGCTGCGGGCCGCGGAGCCGCCCCCGCAGGTGATCGCCACCGAGAAGCCCTTCGACCTGAGCCTCGGGGGCGTGCGGGTGCTGGGGCGCGTGGACCGGCTGGATCGCATCGCGGGCGCGCGCGTCGCCATCGTGGACTACAAGACGGGGGCGCCCAAGAAACCTGAGGAGGCCGACGACAGCCTGCAGCTCTCGCTCTACGCCCTGGCGGCGCGCGACCAGTGGGGCCTGGAACCGGAGCGCCTCGCCTTCTACAACCTGGACGGCAACCAGGAGGTCGCGACCACGCGCACCCCGGAGGAATTGCGGGCCGTGGAGGAGCGGGTAGCGGAGGTCGCGGCCCGGATCGCGGCGGGGGAGTTCGAAGCGAATCCCGGCCGCCACTGTGCATGGTGCGTCTATCGGGAACTGTGTCCCGCCACCGAGCCCAGGCTGTATACAATCGAGCCAAGCCGGAAGGCGGGAGTGAACTGATGTCGGGGACGGTGCTGGCGGTGGTGGCGGTGGTGGTGGCGCTGATCGCGCTGGTGGTGGTGCTGCGCCGGCCGGCGGCGGGCGACGGCCCAACGCTGCGCAGCGACGTGAACGTGCTGCGCGAGACCACCAACCGCTCCCTCCAGCAGCTCAGCGACGTCTTCGGCAAACAGTTGCAGGGCATCGGGGAGAACGTGCAAACAGCGCTGGCGTCGATGCGGGGCGAGCTGAACCAGCGGCTGGGCGAGAACACGCGCGCCATGGCCGACACCTCCAAGGTGGTGAACGACCGCATGGCCAACGTGCAGAGCACCTTCGCCGACCTGCAGAAGCAGGTGGGCGAATTGAGCGGGCAGGCGCGGCAACTGGCCGACCTCTCCAAGTCGGTCCACGGCCTGGAGAACGTGCTGCTGGCGCCCAAGCT
>DATIWW010000110.1:0-5723 GCA_035519175.1 Terriglobales bacterium | reverse complement strand
CCGCGCTCGCTGGCGACCGTCAGGCTGGCGCCGGCCGGGAAGGCCTGCTGCTGCTCCTCGGTGAAGTCGTAGGAGTTGCCGAAGAGGCCGATGAAGTCGGAGTCGCTCAGCTCCAGGTTGTCGCGCACACCCGTCCAGTTGACGCTGTAGGCGCGGTTGGCGATGAGCCCGCAGAGGATGATCATGATCAGGAGGAAGACGCCGCCGGGTCCGATGCCGGGAGCGGGTGCGCCTTCGCGCCGCGCCTGCCAGTACTCCAGCGCCTTGAGCACGCCCCACAGGATGATCAGCAGCGGCCAGTAGAGGGCGAACCAGCGCAACAGGGGCAGGGGATAACCCAGGTTGCGCAGCAGGAAGAGCACGCCCAGCAGAATGAGGATGATGGGGCCGGCGAAGGAGCGCCGCCGGGGCCGGGGAGGAGCGGGAGTGGGAGTCGGGGTCGGGCTAGCCATGATGCACCTGCGTATCGTCCCCGCTGGCGGGGGGTGGTTGGGTCAGAGGAGGAGCGGGAGCTGCCGGGGGCGCCGGCTCGACGTGGCCGGCGATGGACGCCGACGATTGCAAGACCCAGAGAGCGCCGGCGACGATCAGCAGCAAGGGCCAAGTCTTGTCCATGTGGGCGAGGTTGAAGTTGTGGAGCAGGACGAGCACTCCAAAGAGCACGAGCATGGCCGGCCACCACAGGCCGCAGGCACGGCAGCGGGTGCAGGCGCAGGCACGATTGCGGATGTAGGTCATTGCGTCCTCCCGTTCTGCCGGGTGGAGCGGCGCATGAAGATGCGGATGCCGATGGCGATCAGGATCAGGGGCCAGAGCCGGCCGATCCAGGCCAGGTGGAAGTGCCAGAGGTTCTCCAGCAGGAAGAGGGCGCCCAGGACGATCAGCACGATGGCCCCGATGGGCACGTGGGCGAACTCATGACGGAGGCCGGCGGCGGAGCTGTCGACGCTGCTGCCCCCCATGCCGAAAAGGTCGGCGGGGACGGGCTGGCCGAGCTGCCGCGCCTTGGCGACGCGGTAGGCGTCGAAGACCATGTAGAAGTAGAAGACGAACGCGAACAGGCCGAAGACATCGGCGCGGTCACTGGCCCAGACCAGGCTGGCGAAGATGACCACGTAGAGGAAGGCCTTGCCGAATTCGCCGTTGTACATCTGGCCCACGCCGGGAATGAAGCCCAGCAGAGTGGCCGCCACGGCGTTGGAGCCGCCCGGCGAAGCGGCCGGAGCGGGGGCGCCCGCGGGGGTGCCGGGGGCGGCGGTGGGCAGGCTGGTTTCCATGCGGCGGGCGATGCACTCCTCGCAGTAGATCACGCCGCGGACCTCGCGCTTGCACTCCTCGCAGAGGGCCTTGCCGCAGGTGCGGCAGTAGGCCGCGGCAGGCACGGTGGTGTGAGTAGCGCAGTTCATATGGTTCTCCTGTCCCGGTTCCCGGGGACTGGAACCCATGGAGTGGATAGGCGGGGCGCGGAGGCCAGCACGATAGCGCCGCGCTCCTGGCTGTAGTTCTGGTCCTTGGGGTCGGGCTGGCCGCTGGTGTCGTGGTCGTTGCGCTTCTGCGGCTCCGGCTTGGGAGCAGGAGCGGGCTGGGGAGCGGGTTCAGCGGCGTTGCGCAGGTCGCGCACTCGCGACTGGAACTCGTACACCAGGCGGATGTTCTCGTAGTACTTGGTGGCGCGGGCGGTGGTCTCGTCCAGGGCGCGCTCGGCGTTGAAGCGCAGGGCGCTGGGCCGCAGGTCGGCGGGACGCAGGTCGCTCAGCTTCACCCCCAGCAAGTTCAGGATGAGGGTGACGGAGAAAAAGGCCATGCCGAAGGACATGGCAAAGCGGGGCTGGCGCACGGTCGCCCAGGCGGGGCCCAGCACCGGGGCCAGGGGCTCCCACAGGCGGCGCAGCCAGCCGGGTTGGGCGGCGGGCCGCGTCTCCTCCCGGCCGCTGGTGGCGGCCAGGATGTTGTGCACCAGGTTGCGGGGAGGCTCAACCTCGGCCAGCGCCTGCAGCAGGCGCCGCCCGGCCTGGGCCTCGGTGAACAGGGGCCCGCAGTGCGGGCAGGCAGCCACGTGGTCCTGGAAGACGGCCCGCTGGGCCTCCGCCAGGGTCCCCTCGACTGCCTCGGCCAGCAGCCCTTCGAACTGGCTGCAGGGGGTTCCGTGTTTGCTTTCGGCGTCCATCAGTTCACCTGCCTATAGGTACGAGATAGCAGGCGCCCAAGTTCCGTGCGCCCGCGGTTGATCCGGGATTTGACCGTGCCTTCCGGGACCCGTAAGACCTTGGCTATGTCCTTGTAGTCCATGTCCTGCAGGTCACGCAGGATAACCGCTTCCCGCAGTTCCGGGGAGAGTCTTTGCAGGGCCAGTTGGACCATGTGCTGGGTTTGGGCGGTGCGCAGGCAGTCCTCGGGGCCGGCCCCCGGGTCGGCCAGTTGCTCGCCCAGGGTGAGCGCGTCCTCGTCGCCGCCGGGGGCGGCTTCCAGAGAGTCCGTGGCGCGCTCCTGCTTGGTCTTGCGGAAGTGGTCCACCAGCAGGTTGCGGGTCACGGTGGAGACCCAGGTGACAAAGGAGCCGCGCTCGGTCTCGTAGCTGCCCAGAGTGCGGTAGAGGCGGATGAAGACCTCCTGGGTGAGGTCCTGGGCATCGTCGGGGGAGCCGGTGAAGCGGTAACAGAGGTTATAGATCCGGCGGTGGTGGGTACGGACGATTTCCTCCCAGGCGGCAGCGTCCCCGGCTTGGCAGCGACGGAGCAGAGCAGCTAGGGCCTGGGTCTCGTCCAAGCGGCACTCCTGAGAACTCCTGCCTGGTTTCGCCTTTTCTATGCCATACGATGAGGTGCAGGCCGAAGTTCCTTGTCTTGTAAGAGGACAGAGGCATTGTAGCGCAGGCGCCGCGCCACCCGGAGAGTCACGCGCGCTGCGGGGGAAGCGCCAGGGCCGCCAGGGTCTCCAGGTCCGGGAGCTTCAGGTCGGGCTCGCCCTGGCTGGGGCGGGTGGCGCCGAAGCCGCGGCGGGTGACCAGCACGGTGGCCAGGCCCAGCGAGCGGGCGGGTGCCACGTCGTGAAACACGCTCTGGCCGACGTGCAGCACACGCTCGCGGGGCAGGCGCAGGCGCTCCAGGGCAAGAAGGAACGGGGCCGGGGAGGGCTTGTAGGCCCGCGCCTGCTGTGCCGTGATGACCGCGTCAAACTCGATTCCCAGGTGGCGCGCGGTCCCGGCGAAGAGATCGTCGTCGATGTTGGAGACGATGGCCAGCCGGTAGCGGGCCTTCAGTCTCTGGAGCGCGGCCCGGGTGTCGGGGAAGAGCGGCCAGCCGGGGAGGGAGGCGGCCAGGGACTCCGCCTCCGCCTGCGAAGCCTGGAAGCCCAGGCGCTCGCCCAGCCCGCGAACCACGCAGGCCAGGACCTGGCGATAGGGCTGGTAGGGATGCTGCGCCCGGGGCTCCAAGTCGCCGTAGAGCTCGAGGAGCTGCTGGTCGGTGAGGTCGCGGGCGTGGGCGCGCAGGATGGGGCGCAAGGCGGCGAGCAGGCCGCTCTCCCAGTCCACCAGCGTGCCGTAGCAATCGAAGGTGAGGGCGGCAAAACCGGCGAAGTCCACGGAGAGCGGTTGTATACAAGGAGAGCGCGACGGGTGCGGGGCTACCAGTCGAGCTGGGCCTCGCAGCGGTCGCACTTCTGGCCGCGCAGCTCGTTGTCGGCGTGGAGCTGGACCTTGACCCGTCCGTTGAGCACGCGCACCACCACGTCGGAGTCGCCGGGGATCTCGGGCAGGGGGTCGCCGCCGGTCTCGCGCAGCACCACCTGCACCTGGGTGCCGTCCAGGCTGCCGGGGTAGGCGATCCAGCCGTCGCTGTGGGCGAAGGTCAGGGTATCGATCTGGAGGCGGGAGTAGGAGATGTCCACGCGCGCCCGAGAGCTGAGGGCATAGAACTGCAGTTGCCCGCCGGAGCTGTGGGTGAAGTCCACCAGCAGCAGGTCGCCATTGTGCAGCAGCAGGAAGTCCTGCTGGGGAAGGGTCTGGGGGAAGACGAGCACAGGAGCCAGGAGCAAGAGCAGCAGGGCACGCTTCATACCGTACCTCCGCGGGCCCGAGGCCCGCGCCGGGGGAGCCACCGACTTCATGCTAGGGGGGCCGGGCGGACTCGCCTACTGCCAAAATTGCGAGTTTCGGGTGTATCAGGGCACGGCTTCAGCCGTGCCGCAGTAGCAGGCGGGATGAGCGCCCGAGGGAGCCCGAAGCGAAGGCGAGGGCGAGCCGAAGGCGCGCGGCGGGGGAAGGAAACCACAGATCCCTCGCCGCGCGCTGCTTCTCCCCTTCGCTGGCGCTCAGGGGCAGCCGCGGGGGCTGGGGATGACAAAGTGAAGAGGGGCACGCGGCGGCACGCCTAAGGGCGTGCTCTGATATCAAGCCAAAGGCCGAGTGCTGCATCACTCCGAGGTGAAGTAATCCACCGTGACCGGGCTCTCGAAGAGGGAGTAGTCGCGGGTGACGACGGTGATGCCGCTGTCGGTGACGAAGTAGCGCTGCTTGTCGGCCTCGGGGTCGTAGCCGATGACGGTGCCCTCGGGGATGTGCACGTCGCGGTCGAGGATGGCGCGGCGGATGCGGCAGTGGCGCCCGATGTTGACGTGGGAGAAGACGATGCTGGAATCCACCTCGGTGTAGGAGTTGACGCGCACGTCGGGGGAGACCACGCAGTTGCGCACCGTCCCCCCGGAGACGATGCAGCCGGCGGAGACGATGGAATCGATGGCCATGCCCATGCGTCCCGGCTCCCCGAAGACGAACTTGGCGGGCGGGTACTGGCGCTGGTGGGTGCGGATGGGCCAGTTCTTGTCGTAGAGGTTGAAGACGGGGGAGACGGCGACGATGTCCATGTTGGCCTCGTAGTAGGCCTCCAGCGTGCCCACGTCGCGCCAGTAGAGGGCCTCCTTGCGGTTCTCGTCGACGAAGTTGTAGGAGTAGACGCGGTATTCGTCCACCATGCGGGGGAGGATGTCGCGGCCGAAGTCGTGGCTGGAGTGGGAGTCCTCGGCGTCCTTGAGCAGCACTGGCAGCAGCACGTCGGTGTTGAAGAGATAGATGCCCATGGAGGCGGAGACCATGCGGGGGTTGTAGGGGGAGCGGACGTCGGTGTGCTGGGGCTTCTCCTGGAAGCCGAAGATGCGGCCCTCGGCGTCGATCTCGACCACCCCGAAGCGGTAGGTCTCGCTGGGATCCACCAGGATGGTGGCCACGGTGACGTCGGCGCCGGAGTCGCGGTGCTGGCGGGCCATGAGCCCGTAGTTCATCTTGTAGATGTGGTCGCCGGCCAGGATGAGCACGTGCTTGGGCTGCTCGCTGCCGATGGAATAGATGTTCTGGTAGACGGCGTCAGCGGTGCCCATGTACCAGTTCTCGCTGACCCGCTTCATGGGGGGCAGGATCTCGATGAACTCGCCCATCTCGCGGGCCACGATGTTCCAACCCTCGCGCACGTGGCGGTTCAGCGACAGCGCCTTGTACTGGGTGAGGATGTAGATGCGGCGCAGGTCGCTGTTGAGGCAGTTGGAGAGGGTGACGTCGATGATGCGGTAGATGCCGCCGAAGGTGACGGCGGGCTTGGCGCGGTCGCGGGTGAGGGGATAGAGGCGCTCCCCCGCTCCGCCGGCCATGACGATCCCCAGCGTGTCCTTCATCGAACCGTTCCTGAGAACGCTGCCGCCGCGGGCGCTGCAGGCTGCGGCGGCGGCTTTCC
>DATIWW010000109.1:0-5296 GCA_035519175.1 Terriglobales bacterium | reverse complement strand
CAAAGGTGCTGGGCACCCGCTCGAAGATGGGATTGGGATTGTCGATGCGCGTGCCTTCGTAGCTGCCGAAGACGAAGAGCTTGTCCTTGCGGATGGGCCCGCCCAGGTTGAAGCCGAACTGCTGGGAGTTGAAGGGGATGGTATGGCTGTTGTGGGTCGCCAGGATGGAGGCGGGATCGAACAGGGTGTTGGCACCCGTGCCCCCAGTGATGCAAGGGCTGGCGGCGCTGATGCCGATGGAGTCGGTGCAGAAGCCGTTGGCGGCCGCCGTGGCCACGTAGTCGTTGTAGTTGACGGGCGTGGCCGGGATGCCGGTGAGCGGGTCGGGAGAGAGCAGCGCCGTCGGCGTCATGGAGCCGGCGAAGGCCGCCGCCTGCGCGAAGCTGGTGTTGCTGTACACCGAGAGCGGGGAATCCGCGTTCAGCACGTCGCTGCCGAAGTAGCCGTAGGCGCTGCCGTGCCAGTTGTTGGTGGCGCGCCGCGTGACCACGTTGACCACGCCGCCCTGCCCGCGCCCATATTCCGCGGTCGCGTTCGAGGAGACCACCCGGAACTCCTGGATGGAGTCGTTCACCTGGAAGGGGATGGCCTGGTTGTTGGCGCTGGCCACGTTGTCGGAGCCGTCCAGCAGGAAGTTGTTGGCCTCGGGACGATTGCCGGCCACGCTGAAGGAGCCGCCGGCCAGCTCCGAACCCTGCTCCACGTCATGGGTGTTGGGCGTGATCAGGCCCAGGGACAGGAAGTTGCGGTTGTACAGAGGCAGGGCCTGCAACTGGTCGCGGGTGACCACGCCGCTGATGGCCGTGGAGACCGTCTCCGGGTGCACGCTGGGCCCCTCCACCGCCGCGGGGGCGGGGGCGGGCGCCGGCGCAACGCCGGGGGTGGTGGGCGCCGGAGCCGCCGCCTGTTGCTTCAGAGGAGGCAGGATCACGCGCTCGTCACCCACGTTCACGGCGATGCCGCCGCGCACGTCCACGGTGCGCCCATTCAGCGTCGCCGTCACCTTGTAGCCTTCTGCCGGCGGGACCTCGGCGAAGTTGTAGGAGCCATCCGAACCCGTGCTGGTGGTACGGGAGAATCCGAAGGACGGGTTCTCCAGGGTCACCGTGACTCCGGCCATGGGATTGCCGGCCGAATCATAGACGGTGCCGTACACCACCGCGTTCTGGGTGGCGGCGAACGCCGGCAGGGAAACCAGCAGCGCACACACCAAGATCGTCAACCAAGCATTCCTGCTCATATCGCC
Organism: Terriglobales bacterium; assembly: GCA_035519175.1. Taxonomy (GTDB): domain Bacteria; phylum Acidobacteriota; class Terriglobia; order Terriglobales; family Acidobacteriaceae; genus DASPRL01. The sequence goes on along the minus strand of DATIWW010000109.1, from coordinate 4,050 downwards.
TCCGCAACGGCTACGCGTGCCATGAAGTATTTTCAGTTCACTGGGAATGAACTTTGCCGGAAGAGACAGCCCTCCCGGCGCTCTGCGGGGCCCGGGGCCTGGGACAAGAGTGAAGAGCTTTGCCACGCTCACGTGCGTGTCTGTGCGGCGCAGCTATGGAACTGAAAACCCTACCACTTTAGCTTGCAAAAGGCCACACGGAATTTGCCTTCGTGGTTGCCGGAAAGGACCCCCCGCCACCGCCCGCCAGGATTGTCAGCCCCCGGACCTTGTGATAAGGTAGGCGGAATTCAGCCACCCTGCTCACTTGGGTCAAAGCCCCGAACCAGTCCCGTCGCGCCGGCAAGCTTCTCCGCGACGTATCGGTAGCGCGATGACCGCAGCCAGGGAGGAAGCCGCCACCATGAAAGACGCATTGGAGAGCGCCGCCGTGGGCCGGGCCGCAGACACCGAAGGCTACGGCAACCGCAAGCTGATTCGCCCCTCCCTGAACCGCCCCGATCCCCCCGCCGAGCACCGCGAGCGCCCCGAGCGCCCCGTCGGCGCCCCCAAGAAGATCCCGCCCCCGGAGCAGACCCACGCCGAGAACTTCTATTACCAGAAGCAGATGCAGTCCAAGACCCCCATGGTGGTGGTGCTGCACGACGGGGAAGAGATCCAGGGGGTCATCGAGTGGTACGACCGCTCCTGCATCAAGGTGAACCGCAGCGACGGCCAGCCCAACCTGCTCATCTACAAGCCCGCCATCAAATACATGTTCAAAGCCGGCGAGAACGGGAAGAGCAGTTCCTAGTACTCAGTACCCAGTACTCAGAAAACACTTTGGGGAGGGGCCGCGTCCGTCCCCTTCTTGATTCCTCTCCCAGTACTGAGTACCGAGTACTGTCCTTCAGAGTTTGGGCAGCACGATCCCGGTCTGTCCCTGGTATTTCCCCTTCTTGTCCTTGTAGCTGACCTCGCAGGGCTCGTCCGACTGGAAGAAGAGGATCTGGCACAACCCCTCGTTGGCGTAGATCTTGGCGGGCAGGGGGGTGGTGTTGGAGATCTCCAGGGTGACGAAGCCCTCCCACTCCGGCTCGAAGGGGGTCACGTTCACGATGATGCCGCAGCGCGCGTAGGTGCTCTTGCCCACGCAGATGGTGAGCACGTCGCGCGGGATCTTGAAGTACTCCACCGAGCGCGCCAAGGCGAACGAATTCGGCGGGATGATGGCGCACTCGGTGCGCACGGTCACGAAGCTGCGCTCGTCGAAGTGCTTGGGGTCGACGATGGCCGACATCACGTTGGTGAAGATCTTGAACTCGTCCGACACCCGCAGGTCGTAGCCGTAGCTCGACACCCCGAACGACACCACCCCCTCCCGGATCTGCTTCTCGGCGAAGGGATTGATCATGTCGTGCTCCAGCGCCATCTTGCGGATCCAGCGGTCGCTCTTCAATGCCATGGGTCGCCTCGTCTCCAGGAAGTCCTGCATCTTAACGGGGGCGCGCATGGTTGACAATGGGGGGCGCTTCTTCTAGCATCCGCGCTTGGCAACTGTATGATTCCGAACTGGAAAGCCTGACGGGCAGCAGCCCCAAGGTGGAGCCCCCGTGATCAAGCTGGACATCATCAACGAGGTGGTCAACAAGACCGGCATCACCAAGACCAAGGCCGAACTGGCCGTGGAAACCGTCTTCGAGAGCATGAAGAAGGCGCTGGCCACGGGCGACCGCATCGAGCTGCGCGGCTTCGGCGTCTTCAACGTGCGCCCGCGCAAGACCGGCATCGGGCGCAACCCCCGTACCGGCGCCGAGGTCAACATCCCCCCCGGCAAGGCGGTCCGCTTCAAGCCCGGTAAGGAACTGCAGTCCATCGACTAGCCGCCGGCACCGCGGGCCCTGGGCCCGCCCGCTCCCTGATGTCCGACTTCGATCCCCAGAACCCGCCTCCCGCCCCTCCGGAAGACCTCCTGGCGGAAGTGCCCGCAGGTCCGCAGATGGTCTGGGTGCTGCACCCGCCGCGACGTCGCTACCGCCTGCACGCCCTGCTGCTGCTGCTCACCCTGCTGACCACGCTCACCGCGGGCGCGCGCCTGGAGTACAACTTCCTCCACCACCAGCCCGCCTACACCTCCGACACCGATTACTTCCCCCAGCTCTGGGCCTGGAGCCATCCCTCCCGCCTGCTGCTGGGAATCCCCTTCTCCGCCACCCTGCTGCTCATCCTGCTGGCCCACGAGATGGGACACTTCGTCTGGTGCGTGCGCCACCGCGTCTACGCCACCTTGCCCTTCTTCCTGCCCTCGCCCTTCCTGATGGGGACCTTCGGGGCGGTGATCCGCATCCGCTCCCCCATCCCCTCGCGCCGGGCGCTCTTCGACATCGGTATCGCCGGGCCGATCGCGGGCTTCGTGCTGGCGGTGCCTGCCCTGGCCCTGGGGATGATGTGGTCGCGCGTGGCTCCGGATTTGGTCGCGCAAAGCGACCTGCGCTTCGGTCACTCCCTCATCTTCGATCTGCTGCGCGGGCTGGCGCCGCAGGGCGCGGCTCCCTGGAGCGACCTCTCCCTGCACCCGGTGGCGGTGGCCGCCTGGGTGGGCATGCTGGCCACCACCCTGAATCTCATTCCCGGAGGCCAGCTCGACGGCGGCCACATCGTCTACGCGCTCTTCCCTCGCGCCCACGCCTGGGTCTCGCGCCTGGCGGTGGTGGCGCTGGCGGGCTTCGGCCTGCGCTTCTGGCCGGGATGGCTGATGTGGAGCGTGATCCTGCTGGTCACCGGCACCCGCCACCCCGAGGTCCCGCCCCAGCCTCCGCTCGATGTCCCCCGCAAGCTGCTGGCCCTGGTGGCCCTGGCCATCTTCCTGCTCACCTTCATGCCCTCACCCATCCCCGGCCACGGCCTCCAGGAACTCCGCCAGCTCTTCCACGGGCAGTAGGTCCTCTTGCCTTTTTCCTTTTGCCTTCACAAAAGGGATTGCGGGTCCACATCCACCAGGATGTGGGTGCGCGGGACCTTCTCCTCCGCCGCGTGCGCGAGCATCGCCCGCAGCAGCGCATTCAGCTTCTCCCGGCTCTCCGACTTGAGCACGAAGTGGTAGCGGTAATCGCGCTTCAGCCGCACCAGCGGCGCCGCCGCCGGACCCAGCACCCGGATGCCGGGATGCCGCGCCCGGTCGAACCACCGTCCCAGCACCCCCGCCCACTTCAGCGCCTGCTCCAGCTTCGCGCTGCGCACCAGCACGTTGGCCAGCGCGCTGAAGGGCGGGTAGCGCATCCAGTTCCGGTAGCGGATCTCCTTCTCGTAGAAACCGGCGTAGTCGTGCCGCGAGGCGAACTGCACCGCGTAGTGCTCGGGGAAGTAAGTCTGCAGGATGACCTTGCCGGGGGCGTCGCCGCGCCCCGCGCGGCCTGCCACCTGGGTGAAGAGCTGGAAGGTGCGCTCGGCGGCGCGGAAGTCGGGAAAGCCCAGCGCCTGGTCCGCGCCCACCACTCCCACCAGGGTGACGCCGTGGATGTCGTGCCCCTTGGCGATCATCTGCGTGCCCGCCAGCAGGTCGAGTTCCCCGGCGTGGAAGGCCCCCAGCACGCGCTCGAAGTCGCGCCGCCCGCGCACCGTGTCGCGGTCCAGCCGCGCCAGCCGCGCCCCCGGAAACTCCGCCCGCAAGCGCTCTTCCAGCTTCTCCGAGCCCGTCCCCAGGAAGAAGATGTACTCGCTCCCGCACTTGGGACACACCTTGGGCACGCTCCGCCACCACCCGCAAACGTGACAGAGCATGCGCCGCTCGCGCTGGTGGAAGGTGAGCGCCACGGCGCAGTTCTTGCACTGCAGGCTCTCGCCGCACTCGCGGCAGAGCACGATCGAAGAGTAGCCGCGGCGGTTCAAGAGCACCATGGCCTGCTCGCCGCGCCCCAGGCACTCGCGCAGTTCGGCCGCCAGCTTGCGCGAGAGAAAGTCCTCGCGCCCCACCTCGCGAAACTCGGCGCGCATGTCCACCACCTCGACCGCGGGCAGCGGCCGCTGCTCCACCCGGTCGGGCAACTCCAGCAGCGCGTACTTCCCGCTCTT
>DATIWW010000108.1:0-2072 GCA_035519175.1 Terriglobales bacterium | reverse complement strand
AGGAAGCGTCCGCGGATGCGGCGCAACAGCTCCACCAGGCGGGCGGAGGGCGAGGTCACGTAGACGAGCACGTGCTCGCCCGAGGTGGGGCGGGTGTCGAGCACCTGGCGGCGCAGGATGGGCGGGAAGATCCAGGTGCGCTGGTCGCGGACGGGCGGCTGGAAGAAGGAGATGACCAGGTAGGCGTGGGCGCGCGGGGTCATGAGGCGGGTGACCAGCTTGGCGGCGGCGGCCTGGCGGCGGTAGGCGCGCGGGTAGGAGATCTCGGCGTTGGTGAGGCAGTGCTGGTTGTCGATGGAGATGAGAGGGAGGCGGCGGCGGTGGGCCACGCGGCAGGAGAGCGGCTCGAAGTCGGTGATGACCAGCTCGATGCCCCAGTCGTCCACGCGGCGCAGCAGGCGGCGGAAGCTGCGCGCGGCCTGGGGCACGGTGAGCAGGTTCTTCCCGATGGTGCGGCGGTAGCGCACGCGGTCGTTGAGGTAGGCGAAGCGCAGGCCGTGGATCTCGGTGACCTCGAAGTCGTCCTTCAGGTTGCGCAGGCCGCGGTCGAAGGAGACCACGTGCACGGAGTGGCCGGTGCCGACCAGGTGGGAGAGCACTTCGCGGGCGCGGGTGGAGTGTCCCGCGCCTTCGCCGTTCACGCCGTAGAGGATGCGCGCCATGCGGAAGCAGACAGTGTATCGGGCGGGCGGCGGGAGAGAAACCCCTAGGAGGCGATCCGCACCAGGCCAGAGCCGTCCTTGGGCGGCGGGGCGAAGGTGCGCCAGCGCGCGGGCACGATGGAGTTGCGGCGCAGGCGGTTGACCGCGGAGCCGATGGTCATGAAGACCCGGACCAGGTGGCGGATGCGCAGCGGTCCGGCCAGCTTGATGGACTTCGCCCAGTGCAGGCCGCTGGAGATGGCGCAGCCGCACTGGGAGCAGTCGGGGGTGCCGCCGAAGATGCAAGGGTCCACGCGCGTCTTCAAGTCGGCGGAGTAGTTGGCCGACATCTCGGCAAAGAGACAATCTCTCGGATTCTGCGGAGGCCGGACCATGGCCTCGCCGATGCCTTCGTTGGTCAGGATCTTGGGGTACTGGATGCGCAGCGGGGGCAGGGCGCGGGCCAACTCGCGGCGCTGCTCGGCGGTCAGCATCTCGGGGCTGTGCTCGCCGATCTGCGGGCTGTACAAGCTCACCCAGATGCGGTTGACCTCGGGGCGCGCATTCCAGAAGGAAACATACTCTTCCAGGTAGCCGGGGCGCTCCAGCATAGGCCGGGTGATGGTCCAGTGGATGTTGACCTCGCGGCCCTGGATGTTCTGCAGGATCTTCTCGTAGGTGGCGGGCTTGCGGCGCAGGTCGTGGTGCTCGGGCAGGCCGTCCACGGAGACGGTGACGCGCACCCGCGGCAGCGCCATCCACTCCATGGGAATGGGGATGACGGCGCTGGTCACCACCAGGGTGGCCACGCCCATCCTGCTCAGGATGGGGAGGATGCGGCTGAGTTCGCGGTGGCGCACCAGGGGCTCGCCGCCCACCAGGGAAACATGCAGCGGGCGATGCTTGCGCACCAGCCCGATCACGCCTTCCACCAGAGCATCGCCGCGCAGGTCGCTGAGCTGGCTCAGGGTCACGCCGCCGCCCAGGTGGGTGTCGCCATAGGCGTAGCAGCCGGGGCAACTCAAGGGACACTCGCGCGTGATCTCGATGGAAAGCAAGGGGGCATTGCCGCTGAGGATGCTGGCCCCGGAGGCCAGCAGCTCCGGGATGGTGAGTCCGCGCCGGGTGGCGGTGGTCTGGCTCGGCATGCTACCTCTTTTCTATGGAAGCCGGCACTGGCGCAGGTGCCCGTTGGAGCTTGGCCTGTCTTCCGAGTGAGATGCGGGTCAAGCTATCGGAAGCCGTATCGAGAACCAGGACGCGAACCGGCCAGACGAAAGTGGAGCAGGTTGCGGCAGTATTCCCCCAACCGGGGAGGGTTGTCAATGGGCGCGCGGGAAATCCCCGGGGGGGAGGCTGCGCGGCTCCCGCTATAATGCTCCCCCGGAGGAACTCATGTCTCTCATCAACGGCGACAAAGGGCGGGACCAT
>DATIWW010000107.1:0-5137 GCA_035519175.1 Terriglobales bacterium | reverse complement strand
CCGTCCTCCAGTTGGATCTCGTCGCTGAAGCGCACCGTGCGCGCCGGCGCCTCGGTCGGCAGCAGCTCTTCCGCGAAGTACCACTCGAAGATGGCGACCGAGCGCTCCGGCCCCAGCGGCAGCACGATGTTCAGCGAGACGTTGTCGGGATAGCAGTTCAGCATCCAGTTAGGGAAGATCCAGAAATACTCGGCGCGCTCCTCGCCCGTGGCCTGCGCGTAGCGGCGGGGCACGTCGGCCTCCGCCGCGGGACGGATGGGGCTGGCCTGCAGCGAGTGCCGCGCGTAGGTCTCGGTCAGGTAGCTGCCGTAGTCCAATTCGCGGTTCAGGCTGGGATGCACGCTGGGCAGGTGGTAGCCCTCCAGAAAATTATCGATGTAGGTCTTCCAGTTGCATTCCATGACGTACTCGCGCCGTTCCACCAGGCGCAGCCGGGAAAGATCGTAGCGCGCCGCCTGCTGCGGCAGCTCCCCGAGCGCCGCGACCAGCGGTTCGGCCTCGCGCTCCAGATTGACGAACACCAGCCCGCCCCACTCCGCGGCCGCGACCGGAGCCAAGCCGAACTCCTCCGCGCGGAAATCCTGCACGCCTTCGCACTCGGGCGCGTGCAGCAGGCTGCCGTCCAGCCCGTAGGTCCAGCCGTGATAGCCGCAGCGGAAGAGCTTGCGCGTGCCTGCGCCCGTGGCCGGGGGCCCGGCGCGGTGACGGCAGACGTTGTAGAAGCCGCGCAGCTTGCCGCCGGCATCGCGTACCAGCAGCAGGGGCTCGCCCGCGACCTCGGCGGTGAAGTAGTCGCCCGCCTGCGTCACCTGCGCCGAGCGTCCCACCACCTGCCAGGTGCGCGCGAAGATGCGCTGCTTCTCCGTCTCCAGGACGGCGGGATCGGTGTAGAAGCTGGCGGGCAGGGTGGAGGCGTGCGCCACCTCAGGATGGATGAGCGCGCTCGCCTCCCGCTCCCGCTCTGGCATGGGCCGGAGGTCCTAGACTCCCATCCTCTGCCGTACCCAGTTGCCGATCACCGGGTAGGCCGCCCACTCGCCGTTGTTGGCCTTGATGCCGTACAGGATGCCCAGGATCAGGCAGGCCAGGCCGCCGCCCATGGCCACCAGCCACACCAGGCCGAACAGCAGCATGCCCAGCACCGGAGGCGCGCCCCCGCCGTGCGCGCTCTGCGCTGCCGCCCCCGCCACCGTGAAGACGATGGCGGCGATGACCAGCACGACGATCAGCAGGGCGTACGCCACCTGGAAGGCCAGCGCCTGCAGCGCGTGGAAGCTGACGAACTTCGACTGCTTGCGGACCAGCCAGATGATCAGCGGCCCCAGGAAGCCGGTGAAGATCATCAGCACGTGCGCCAGCATGGCCATGGAACGCTCGTCCTGGGTGGGAGCTGTTTGCGTGGGTGCCGTCGCCGGACTGCTCATGTTCCCCTCCTGCCTTTCAGATATGAAGAACTCTTCGCGCCAGATTCCCAAGCAGCGGGTAGTTGGCCCATTCTCCGCGGCCCGCCTTGACGGCGTAGACGATAGCCGCCACCAGCATGGTCCCCCATCCCAGCATCGCCACCAGCCAGATCAGGGGAAAGAGCAGAAATACTAGCGGCGGTGGGCCGGCCTGGGGTTTGCCCGCCTGCGAAAAGACCGTCCCAAAGATGAGCCCGAACCAACCCACCATGAAGACGCCCCAGCACAGCATGTAGACGAGTTGCAGAAAGATGGCCTGCAGAGCGTGGAACGAGACGAAGCGCGAGTCGCGCCGGATCAGGAAGATGACCAGTGGAGCGATGAACCAGCCTACGATCTGCAGCGCGTGCGCCAGCGTGGCCATGGTGCGCTCGTCCTGGGTAGGCTCCGGAAGGGCCGTGGCTGCTGCGACCTCGCTCATCGCCGCTCTCCCCCTGCTGGGGATTGTACCGGGGGTGTCAACCGCCGATGCAGAAAAAGCAAAGCGCCGCGGCGGGCCGCGGCGCGGAAACAAGAGATGCGCAGGCTCAGGCTTCCTGCGGCAGAGGCAGAGGCTGGGCCAGGGAAAGCGCGCTCAGCACGCGGATCACCGGCCAGGCAGGATCGAACTCCCAGCGCCGCATGCTGAACTTGGCGGAGGCGGGATACTGGTGGTGGTTGTTGTGCAGCCCTTCCCCGCCCGAGAACCAGGCCACGCTGCGCAGGTTGGTGGCGGTGTTGTCGAAGTTCTTGTAGCCCAGGATGTGGCAGGCGCCGTTGATGACGGCGTTCATGCCCACGTAGGCCACCGCCTGCACCAGGAAGGTAGCCACCCCGATGACGGGCGCGATCCAGCCGTGGTGAAACAGGTTGAAGCCGGCGGCGAACAGGGTCACGCCGAAAGCCAGGCCCAGCCAGCCGCGGTTCAGCATGCGGTCGCCGAAGCTGGCAGGGATGTCGCGGGTGTACTTCTCCACCACTTCCGGCTTGGCCGCCTCGCGCGCGTAGTAGTAGGCGTTCCACAGCAGGACGTTCCACAGGCCCTTCAGGTGCGGGCTGTGGGGATCGCCTTCCTGGTCGGCGAAGTGGTGGTGCTTGCGGTGCACCGCCACCCACTCCCGGGTCACGATCCCGGTGAACAGCCAGAGCTGGAACCGCATGAGGAAGGTCACCAGGGGATGCAGCCGCAGGCCCTTGTGCGCCATGGCGCGATGCAGGTAGATGGTGGTGTTCATGCTGGAGAGTTGCATGGAACAGAAGGCGACGATGATGGCGGCGGCGATGATGATCAGCATTCTCTGGTTCCTTTGTTAGCTTGAAGCCTGGATTGTAGCCGGCGATCGGGGAAGGCGTCGATCGAACTGGGTTCCGCGTTTCTTGAAAGTATACCGTTAAACCCGCACTTTGTCTCTTAATTAGATGTGCGCGGCCGGCGCCGGGTTTCATTCTTCATTCTGCATTCTTCATTCTTCATTCTTCATTCTGCATTCCTACTTGACCTCCACTCCCGCCCACTTCTCCAGCAGGGTGAGGGTGACGGCGTAGTCCAGGTCGCGCTGGCCCTCTTCTTCCGCGACCTCGTAGATCTCCTCCACCGTCTCCAGCGCGGGCAGCTTCACTCGCGCCTCCCGCGCCGCCTCCAGCATCAGGTGGATGTCCTTGTGCATCAGCCGCAGCGGGAAATTGGGCGAGAAGTCGCGCTTCAGCACAAAGGGCGCCTTGTAGTCCACCACGCCGCTGCGCACCATGGAGGCCTGCACCAGCTCGATCAGCTTCTCCGCCGGCACCCCCAGCTTGCTGGCCAGGGTGATGCCCTCGCCGAAGCCCTCGTAGGTGAGCGCGATCATCAGGTTCATGGCCAGCTTGGCGGCCTCCCCCAAGCCGCTCTCGCCCACGCGCACGTACTTCTTGCCCATGGCCGCGAACAGCGGCTCCAGGCGCGCCACCGACTCTTCCCTTCCGCCCACGATGAAGATGAGCTGCGCGCTCTCCGCCCCCACCTTGGAGCCGGTGATGGGAGCATCCACCAGGTCGGCGCCGCGCGCCCGCACCCGCTCGGCGAACTGCTGGGTGGCCGCCGGCAGGATGGTGGAGGAATCGGCGACGATCATGCCTTCGCGCAGCGCCTCTTCCACGCCGTTCTCCCCGAAGAGCACCTGCTCGACGGCGGCCGTGTCGGAGACGCAGATCCACACCACCTCGGCTCCCTCGGCGGCCTCCCGCGGCGTGCTCGCGACCCGCGCCCCCGCCGCTTCCCTGCCCGGCGTCCGGTTCCACGCCGTGACTTCGTGCCCCGCCTTGGCCAGGTTCTCCGCCATGGGACGTCCCATGATCCCCAATCCCAGGAATGCCACCTTCATGAGCGCTCCTCTCCTGCTGCGCAATCCCCGATTAGAAATGACGGAGGCAGGAGAATCAACTGCCCCGACACAATCTGCATTCTGCATTCTGCAATATCTCTCTGCGCCTCTGTGTCTCTGTGGTGGATTGGATTACACTAGAAGGACTCCATGGTTCCCGCACCTCTGGGCAAGCGAGCCCGCAATTTCACCCGCCTCATCCGCCACTCCGCCATGGAGCGGCGCATCGGGCAGACGCGCACCCCTGTACTGGCGCGCAAGGGCGAGCTGGCCGTCACCTTCATCGGCCACTCCAGCTTCTTCGTGCAGATGGGCGGGAAGAACCTGGCCATCGATCCCAACTTCGCGCGCTGGCTGTTCGTGCTCAAGCGGCTGCGCCGCCCGGGGATCCGCCTGCGCGACCTGCCTCCGCTCGACCTGGTGCTGGTCTCGCACGCCCACTTCGACCACCTGCACCGGCCCTCGCTGCGCGCCCTCGCCCGCCACACCCGGCAGAAGACGGGGTCGGCCCCCGCCATCATCGTGCCCCGCCAGGTGGGCGACCTGGTCGCCGACCTGGGCTTCCGCGAGGTCATCGAGCTGGACTGGTGGGAAAAGCACCAGCACGACGGCCTCAGCGTCACCCACGTGCCTTCGCAGCACTGGGGCGCGCGCGTCATCCGCGACATGTACCGCGGCTACGGCGGCTTCGTGGTGCAGCACCACAAGCACTCCCTCTACCACGCCGGCGATACCGCCTACTTCCCCGGCTTCCGCGAGATCGGCAAGCGCCTGAAGCCGGAGCTGGCGCTCTTGCCCATCGGCGCCTACAATCCGCCCGCCTTCCGCCGCAACCACGCCAGCCCGGAGGACGCGGTGCGCGCCTTCCGCGACCTGGGCGCGCGCTGGCTGGTACCCATGCACTACGGCACCTTCCGCCTCTCCCATGAGCCCCTGGACGAGCCCTTGAAGCTGCTCGCCCACGAGGCCCGCGCCGCCGGCGTCCACACCCGCGTCCTGGTCCTGGAAGAGGGCGTGACCCGCTTCTTCGCGTAGCGCACCCGTGTGGCACAGCCGCCCTCGGCTGTGCTGTAGCGCCGGCGTCCCGCCGGCTGTCGTGAGGGCGTCCCGCCCTCACTCACCACGCCAGCAAGATCCTCAGGTCCCGCAGATTGTTCCCCGTCGGCCCGGTCTCGATCACGTCCCCCAGCGCCCGAAAAAAGGGATAGGCATCGAAGCCGGCCAGCGCCGCCGCCGCATCCACGCCGCGGGCCCGCGCGCGCTCCAGCGTCGTCCCGTCAACCACCGCCCCCGCCGCCGGGCTGTTGCCGTCCACGCCGTCGGTCCCTGCGCTCA
>DATIWW010000106.1:0-2334 GCA_035519175.1 Terriglobales bacterium | reverse complement strand
CACGCCGAACTGGGGGCGCGCATCGTGGAAACCATTCCCGGCGGCGCCCAACTGGCGCCTCTGGTGCGCCACCACCACGAGCGCTTCGACGGCCACGGCTACCCCGAGGGCCTGGCGGGCGAGCAGATCCCGCTGGGAGCGCGCATCATCGCGGTGGCCGAGGCCTACGTCAACATGACCGCCGACCGCCCCTACGCCAGCGTGAAGTCGCCCAGCGAGGCCATGGTCGAACTGGAAAGCCTGAGCGGGACCCAGTTCGACGGCATGCTGGTGCGCATCCTCATCCGCCGGCTCAAAGGCGAGAAGACGGCCAAGCTCTAGCGGGCTTTTCCCGGAATCTTCCATTCAGCCAGAGAAAGCCTCGGCGCTGTCCGTGAGATCCTTCGCGGGCAGAAGCCCGCTCAGGATGACGCCCTCGAAATGAGGGCGGCTACCGCTGGCGTTTGCGCGGCTTCTTCGATTCCACCAGCAGCACCACCACCTGGGCGAGAGCGGCATGGGCGAGGCCCAGGCCCTCCGGAGTCTTGGCCTTGACGCCCACCGCCGAGGGGGAGAGGCCCAGCAGCCGGGCCACGTTGGCCTGGATCTTCTTCGCGTGAGGACCGATCTTGGGGGCGGCCAGGATGAGCGTGGAGTCCACGTTGGCCACGGCGTAGCCGGCGCGGGCGACCTGCTTCAGGGCCTCGCGGACGAAGAGGGCGGAGTCGGCGCCCTGCCACTTGGGGTCGGAGGGCGGGAAATAGGCGCCGATGTCGCCGGCGGCCACCGCCCCCAGTAGAGCGTCGGTGAGCGCGTGCAGCAGGATGTCGCCGTCGGAGTGCCCGGCGAGGCCGGCCTGGTGCGGGATCACCACCCCCCCGATCTTCAGCGGGAGGCCGGGGCGGAATTCGTGGGAATCGAAGCCGATGCCGATTCTCATGATTGGTAATTTGTAATTTGTAATCTGGCAAAGACCGTCGCGACCGCTCATCAAATTACAAATTACAAATTACAGATTAGCAACTACGAATCATCCGGTCCCGCCCTCCTCTTGCAAGTAGAACTCTGCGAGCCTCAGGTCGTCCGGGGTGGTGATCTTGAGGTTGCGGGCGGAGCCCATGACCACCGCCACCTCGTGCCCGGCGCGTTCCAGCAGCGAGGCTTCATCGGTGCCGGTGAAGCCGTCGGCCAAGGCCTCGTCCATGGCCTTCTTCAGCAGGCCGAAGCGGAAGCCCTGCGGGGTCTGGGCCAGGACTATGTGCTGGCGGGGGATGGTGGAGCTGACGATGGCCCCCTCGGCGGTGCGGTCCACCTGCTTGACGGTGTCGACCGCCGGAACCCCGGCGATGGCGGCGCCGTAGCGGGTGGCGGCTTCGATCACGCTGCGGATCAGCGCGGCGTCCACGAAGGGGCGGACGGCGTCGTGCACCAGCACGAGGTCTTCGGGGTCGGCCTGCACGCGCGCCAGGGCGTTGGCCACCGACTGCTGGCGGTGCTCGCCGCCTTCCACCAGGCGCAGCTTGCCGGCGAAGCCCTCCTTCTCCAGCCGGCCCTGGTACTTCTGGATCTCGGGCGGGCGCAGGGCCACGTAGATCTCGCTGACCTGGGCGACTTCTGCGAACTTGCGCAGGGTGCGCACCAGGATGGGCACGCCGCGCAGCTCGACGAACTGCTTGGAGGAGGGCGGGGGGCCGGCCGCGCGCCCCTTGGCGGAGGCGACCATGCGCGTCCCCAGGCCGGCGGCGGGAATGATGACCACGACCTTCATAAGGGGCGAAGAGTATAGCAGTTGCCGGCGCCCGCTTCCCAGCGGCGGCCTACTCTTCCGGCGAGCGGATGACCTCGCTGATCAGGTCGCGCAGGCTGCGGGTCTGGGCGGTGCTGAGCCCGAGGAACTCGAATCCGTGGTGGAAGCCGCGGCGGTGGCGGACGTGGGCGCGCAGACGCATGGGCAGGCTGGAGGGGCCGAAGCGAAACTCCACGCTGACCACCTCGCCGGATTCGAGATGCCCGGCCAGGACGGCGCCGAAGCCGCCCAGGCTCAGCGAGGTGCAGCGGCCATGCAGGTTCTTGGGCTTACCGCCCTGATCGCAGGTCACGACCAGCCGCTCATCCAGGTCATGCCGGGGATGGCGTCGCTGCCGGCGGGGCGACGGCGCCCGGTTGTCGTTCGCGTCCATTCACCGAGATCCTTGCCGTTCCCGGCCGGGGCCCTTGCGCTCAGCTCTCATTGGTGGGGCGCTCTACCAGGGCGGGGGTGGACGGAGGCTTGCGCTCCGGCGGCCGCGGCGGCTCCACGGCGGGGCGGGGAGCGTAAGCGCGCTCGTCGAACTTGCCGAAGATCATCTTGCCGGC
>DATIWW010000105.1:0-3248 GCA_035519175.1 Terriglobales bacterium | reverse complement strand
ACTCGGTGGCCTGGTAGACGTGCTTCAGCTCCTCGCCGGGGATCTTCATCTCCCCGCCCTTCACCGCGCCGTAGCCCAGGAAGACCAGCCCGAAGCCCTGCTGCAGCAGGGCGTCCACCGGATGCTCGCGGCCCACGCGATAGTTGCAGACGAAACGGATGCCCAATTCCTCCAGCGCGCGCAGCTTCTCCAGCACGATCTCTTTGTTGAGCTTGAAGTTGGGGATGCCGTAGAGCAGCAGGCCGCCGGGTACGGGCCAGGCGTCGAAGACGGTGACGGCGTGGCCGCACACCGCCAGCTCCTCGGCCACCGCCAGCCCCGCCGGCCCGGCGCCGATTACCGCCACCCGGTGTCCCGTGGGCGGCGCCTGCGGGCGGCGGAAGTAGCCGTAGTTGCGCCGCAGGTAGTCGGTGACGAAGGCCTCCAGCTTGCCGATGGTGATGGGGGGCTTCTGCGCCCCCACCACGCACTCGCCCTCGCACAGCTTTTCCTGGGGACAGATGCGGCCGCAGACATCGGGGAAGTTGGAGGTCTCGGCGAATTTCTCGGCCGCGCCCAGGAAATCGCCGTGGGCGGCCAGGAACAGCGCCCCGGGGATGTCGTTGTGCACCGGGCAGGCCTGCATGCAGGGAGCGTGCTCGCACAGCAGGCAGCGCTGCGCTTCCAGCACCGCCAGCTCCGGGGTGTAGCCGTCGTACACCTCGTTCCAGTTGTGCACGCGCAGGCCGGGGTCCTGCTTGGGGACCTTGACCACGTCGATGTCGTACTGCCGGCGGCGATCGGGCATGCGGGCGTGTCCTCCTCACAGGATCACGCGGTTGAAAGCTAGGCTACTGTGCGGGGCGGAGGGATGGCAAGCGGGGCCTATTCCCCCGCCGGCTGCATCTCGCTGTCGGCTTGGAGCTGGCGCTCCTGGCGGCGGGCACGCAGGGCCATGAGCTTGTCGTGCATGTGCAGGGCGGCCTTGCGGGCGGAGGCCACGGCGGTGACCACCAGGTCGGCGCCGCGTACGTTGTCGCCGGCGGCGTAGACGTCCTCGCGCGAGGTCACGCCCGTCTCCTCGCTCTCCACCAGCAGCGTGCCCCACTTGGTGGTCTTCAGGTTCTCGGCGGTCTCGGGGATGTCGGTCTCGGGGCTGTAGCCGATGGCCAGCGCCACGGTGTCGCAGGGAATGACGAACTCGGAGCCGGGGATGGGGACAGGCGAGCGGCGGCCCTTGGCGTCGGGCTCGCCCAGCTTCATGCGGATGCACTCCGCGCCCTCCACCTCGCCCTTCTCGTTGCCCAGGAACTTGACCGGGGCGGTCAGCCACTCGAACTGCACGCCTTCCTCGCGGGCGTGGATGCGCTCTTCCATGCGGCCGGGCATCTCCACCTCGCTGCGGCGGTAGACGCAGTACACCTTGGTGGAGGGATTGAGGCGGCGGGCCACGCGCACGCAGTCCATGGCGGTGTCGCCGCCGCCGATCACCAGGGTGGTGTGCCCGGCGTTGGGGCGGACGCGCTGCGGGCCGTCCTTCAGCATCCACTCGGGCAGCAATTCGACGGGCAGGTTGCCGCGCACCAGGTATTCGGTGGCCTGGTAGATGTTCTTGAACTGGTCCTCGCCGGGGATCTTCATCTCCCCGCCCTTGATGGCGCCGTAGCCCAGGAAGACCAGGTCGTACTGGCGCAGCAATTCCTCGACCGGGTGCTCCTTGCCCACGCGGTAGTTGGAGACGAACTTGATGCCCAGGGCCTCCAGGTCCTTGACCTTGTCGAAGACGATCTCCTTGTTGAGCTTGAAGCCGGGGATGCCGTAGAGCAGCAGGCCTCCGGGATAGGGCCAGGCGTCGTAGACGGTGACCTCGTGGCCGCGCGCGGCCAGTTCTTCGGCCACGGCCAGGCCGGCGGGGCCCGCGCCCACCACCCCCACGGTCATGCCGGTCGCGGGCTGGCGCTCGCGCTTGGGATAGCCGTAGTTCTTGCGCACGTAGTCGATGCAGAAGGCTTCCAGCTTGCCCACGTTGACCGCGCCCTTGCGCGGCAGCAGCACGCAGTTGCCCTCGCACTGCTTTTCCTGGGGGCAGATGCGGCCGCAGACGTCGGGGAAGTTGGAGGTCTCGAGGAACTTCTGGGCGGCGCCCACGAAGTCGCCCTGGCTGATGAGGAACAGCGCGGCCGGGATGTCGTTGTGCAGGGGACAGCCCTGGGTGCAGGGGGCGTGCTCGCAGTAGAGGCAACGGGAGGCCTGCTCGATGGCCTCCTCCGGGGTGTAGCCCTGGTAGACCTCGTTGAAGTTGTGGACGCGGTCTTCAGGCTTCTGCTTGGCGGGCTTGCGCCCCTCGATGGCGTAGCGTTGGCGGCGTGTGAGCATCGTCGGCCCCACCTCTCCCGATTCCGGATGCACGCTTTAAGGCTAGCCGGGCTTGTCCTAGCCGCCAGTGACGCAGGACACAAAGCCTTGTGACGGGTGAACCGGGGCCCCGGCCCGGGAGGGCCACCGGAGGCGCATAATAGGCGGGTGCGAGGCCTATGAGCGCCCTCCGCCAGATGGTCCAGCGGGCCGCCGCCCAGGCCGGCTTCGAGCTGGCGGGGATCGCCCCGGTCGGCGACGAAGCCCTGCCCGAACTGGCCCACTTCCCTGCCTGGGTCGCCGCCGGACGCGCCGGCGAGATGGACTACATGCAGGCGCGGGATGAGCAGGGCCGGCTGCGCCGCGCCTCGGTCCAGCAGGCCTTTCCCTGGGCGCGCTCGGTGATCGTCTGCGCCCTCAACTACAACGCTCCCGCGCCCTGCTCGACGGAAGACACGGACCCGGCGCGCGGCTGGATCTCGCGCTACGCCTGGGGACAGAAGGACTACCACGAAGTCGTCATGGCGCGGCTGCGCCAGGTGGAAGCGGCGCTGCGCGCTGCCGCCGGCGAGGGTCCCGATCTCCAAACGCGCTGCTACGTGGACACCGGGCCGCTGGTCGAGCGCGTGGTGGCGGCGCACGCCGGCCTGGGCTGGCTGGGCAAGAACACCTGCCTCATCCATCCCAAGCTGGGTTCCTGGCTCTTCCTGGGAGTGATCCTGACCTCGCTGGAGCTGGAGGCGGGCGCTCCTCTGCCCGACCGTTGCGGCTCCTGCACCCGCTGCCTGGACGTCTGCCCCACCCAGGCCTTCCCTGCTCCCTACCAGCTCGATGCCTCGCGCTGCATCTCCTACCTTACCATCGAGAAGCGCGGCGAGATCCCGGAGGGATTGCAAGCTGGGGTGGGGCGCCAC
>DATIWW010000104.1:0-8972 GCA_035519175.1 Terriglobales bacterium | reverse complement strand
CAAGTACACAGCGCACGTGGGCGTGTGATGTAGGTCTGCGGCCGGGCCGCGGCGCGGCGCCCTCCCGTCTAGCGGACGAGGAGTTCGCCGAGTTCGTGGACGTGGCGCAGGAGAGGCGCGTAGCCGGCGGTCAGCGCCAGCACAGCGAAGAAGAAGAAGAGCAGCGCGCGTCCGCGGCGAGGGGGAGAGGGGAGGCGCGGTTGCCATGCCAGAAGCCGCTGCACGCGCGCCTGCAGCGCCGGCTGGGTACCGGGGACCAGGCTCATGGCCAGGTGCGGCAGCGGCGCTGGGGACGAGGCGCCCGCGATCTTGAGCAAGGCCGAGGCCAGATCCAGGGCGCCGCAGGCGTCCACGGCCGCGGCATCGTCGGCCTCCAGCTCCGCCGCCTGCATCCAGCTCCGCTCCAACCCGGAGAGGAATGGAAAGCGAGCGGCCCGCAGCGCCAGCTTCTTGAGATTGTCGCGGAAGCGAGCGTGGGCAAGCTCATGGCGAACCGCCACCCGCATCTCATTCTCGTCCAGCAGGCGCACCGCCTGCTGCGAGATCAGCAGCTTGGGCCGATGGATGCCTGCCACCACGAACAGGGGCTTCGCGGATACCACTTCCACCGCGCAAGCGCCCGCGCTCCCCTCCAGCCGCCGCAGCCCGGTCTTCGGACACGACGCCACGAAGCGGGCCGTCTGCCAGGACGCGAGCAGAGCCGAAACCGTTCCCCAAGCCACCATCAGCAGGCCCGCGCTCGCCAGCGCGATCCCGGGGATTCCGAACCGTTCGTCCGTGCCCTGAGGTTCCAGACAAAGAAATGCCGGGACGACGAAGCCCGCCACGAAGAGCAGGGCGCCGGCCGGAGGAAGCGCGCGCAGGCCGTAAAGCAGAGAGGCGCTCCAGGCAGCCGCGCGCCGGCGCAGCAGCGGCCAGGCGCCGGCCACGCCCAGCGACAGGAAGACGTAGGCGAGGAAGAAGGCCGCCGACGACAGCAGCGCGCCGCGCAGGAGATAGCTCATGGCTTCTTCCTCCGGCGGAGTTGCTGGCGCTTGCGCTCGACGGCGCGCCGCAGATCCTCGAGCAGGGCCGGATCGTGTTCGGTGACGGCGTCCACCAGGAACGAGACCGGCAAGGAGGGATCGGCCGCGGTCTGCAGCAAATGGTGAAGATCGTTCCCCAGGACCGCCCGGTAGAGGTGGCGCTCGCCCTGCTTCAGGCGGTAGCGGAAGGCGCGGCTGACGGCATCCAGGGAGCGGTCGAGGAAGCCCTTCTTGTAGAGGCGGTCCAGGGTGGTCATCACCGTGGTATAGGCGGCGTCGACCTGGGCGGAGGAGAGCAACTCGCGCACCGTGGCATCGCGGCGCTGCGACAACATCCCCAGCAGCCGGGTCTCCAGGGGACCGAGCTGCGGTTGCCGGCCGGCGGATTGCCTGATCCAACCCATGAAGCCGTTCTCCCAAAAGAGTCTCAGCTTACGCCCTCCGGGCTCGATCCGGCAAACGCCGCCTGCGCGCTCACTTCGCATCGACGACATAGTCCTTGAAGGAGCTGGTGCTGTCGGTCTTGGACCAGAGCCCGATCCGGCCGGCGACGGGCGGCCGCAGGACCGGATTGTTGGCGGGAAACAGGTCCGGGTTCGGCGGGCGGCCGTTCCGGCCCGGCCCCGGCTCGCTGCCCAGCGTGTACTCCAGGGCGAGCGTTCCATCGAGCCATGCCTTCAGGTTGGCGCCGTCCACGCTCAGCCTGAGCTCGTGCCAGGCCTTGCGGTCGAGCAGGAACGGCTTGCTCTTGTCGCTGAACTTCACGCCACGGCGAATGCCGTTGTGGAACTCCCACAGCGCCACGTTGTTCTCGGTGTCGTTGTAGCGGATCGCCAGCCAGTCGCCGTTCGGCTTGACGTTGAAGACGATCCCGGAGCAGCGGTCGGCCTCCCCGGCGATGGTCTTGAACTTCACGCTGATGCTCCCGTCGGCGAAGTCGTCGACTCCGCGCAGCAGGGCCACGGGGTAGTACGCGAACTGCTTGGCGTTATCCATCAGTTCTTCGTTGGACGTGCCATAGAGTTTGCGCGCACCCTCCAGCAGCAGCTTGGAGGGGTTGTCCTGGTTGGCGACCCAGGGGCGGCCGTCGACCAGGATGACCGTGTCGCGGCCATCCTCGGCCACCAGCCAGGTTCCGATCATCGGCTCGAAGGCCTGCGGCGCCGTGCCCGGCCTTTCCCTGCTCAGATCGACTTTCTTCTCGCCGGCCAGTGCGACAGCAGCGAGACACAACCCGATCACTAGACAGAAATGGACCCTTCTCATGAGCGTCTCCTCCCGCACAAAAATGCGAGCACGCTGGTCCCGAGCGGCCACAGTCCGTAGAAGACGAGTGCAGCACCGCGCGGCGGCGCCGCCAGCGGATGTCCCCGGAAGATCTCCTCGGGCGCCGGCGATGGTGGCTCGACGCCGGCCAGCGCATAGATCGCTTGCAGCGCCGATTCGGGCGTCACCGAGCGCACGATCGTGCTTCGGCCGGCTAGCTCATAACGCACTTCGCCGTAGTGCTCGTTCTGTTGCTCGAACAGTCCCGTGGACGTGCTCGACACGTAGCGGACCTCCAGGTGCCGCATCACGCGTCGGAGCTTCGAGAGCGTCTTCTGCTCGAGTTCGCCGCGGCGCGGGTCCTCGGGCGCCAGGTGGACCTCGATCGAGAGTGGCCGGCCGATGCCGCGCAGCGCGGCCTCGTCGGCGCGCGAGAACGAGTTCATCCGGTTCTCGGAAAGGTCCCAGCTGGGCCGCAGGGAACTCGCACCCAGCGCCAGGAGGGTCGCGCCGGCGCAGACCAGCGCGGACTCGACGACCCGCCGCCTGGTGGCTACGCCGCTCCGCATCCAGATGCCGCCCAGCCCCAGGCCGGCCAGGACCAGGACCCCTGCGACGCCGACCGCCTCCAGCTGCACCAGGCCGTGCTGGAACTGCGCGACCATCGCCGCGGGCGTGTAACCCGCGAGCCGCTCCCAGATCCCGCCGTGCACCGCCGCGATGAAACTCACGATCCAGCAGCCTACCGTCACCGCGAGCACCAGGATCGCGGCGGTCGAAGGATGTTCCACGACGTTGGCCGCCACGGTCGCCAGCGCGATCGTCAGGGCCGCGTTCAGCAGGTGCCCGGCGATGACGGAGGCCAGTTCGGGCAGAGCCACGCTTCCCCCGTAGCTCCGCCACAGCAGGACGGCGAGGAGCGACGGCGCCATTCCGGCAGCCCAGGCAGCTCCGAGCACCATGGTCTTGGCGGAGGTGCGGAGAAGCGCTGCCTTGCGGCGTTGCATCTCGATCTTCGCCGCTCCCGTCTGACGGTCTCCGCCGGCGACGCGGATGGCGACGAAGGGCAGCAGGAAGACCGCGCCCAGTTCGCAGGCGCTGAATGTCGGCGCCCAGATCCCCACCAAGGGCGAGAATGCCTCCCCGGCCCCGCCCCCTGCGCTCAATTCGGCATACGTACCGGCCGCGCTGATGAAGGCGACGCCGACCAGAGGTCCCATCAGGAGGAGGAAGATCCACCAGGCCCGCGAGGCCAGAAGCTCGCGCCACTCCTTGGCCAGCAGCCAGCGGAAGCTCCGGCTAGACGAGAGCAAGGAAGACCTCCTCCAGCTCCGGCGTCGCCGGCTCCCGTCCCCGTGCTCGTGCCATCGCCGCCAGTTCGCTCGGCGTCCCCTCGCCAAGGACCTGTCCTCCACTGAGCAGGACGAAGCGGTCGCAGACGCGGGCCGCGTCGCCGATTTGGTGGATCGAAAGCAGCATGGTGCGGCGGCTTTTGTGGGCGCGCAGCACGCCCGCGACCTCGCGGGTCTGGGGAAGGTCGAGCCCGTCGAAGGGCTCGTCCGCGATGAGCACGGTTTGCGAGGTCAGCAAGCCGGCCGCGAGCAGCGCGCGTTTGCGCTGCCCCTTCGAGAGTTCGCCCACACGCTGGCGCAGCAGGGGCCGGAGCTGCAACTCTGCCACGATGGCGTCCTGCAGCTCCCGGCGCCCTCCGAAGTAGGCCACCACGAACGCCAGCGATTGCTCCACCGTGAGCCTGGGCCATGGCGCGATGCCGTCCGGCAGGTAAAACAGGGCGTCCAAGCGCTCGCCGGCGCTCAGCACCCTGCCGCCCCGGACGATGCCCCCCGCATCCGCGGGCAAGGCTCCCCCGAGACACTCGAGCACGGTGGTCTTGCCCGACCCGTTCGGCCCGATGAGGCCCAGGATCTCACCCTGGCGGATGGTGAACGACACCTGGTTCGCCGCGGTCAGGGCGCCGTAGCGCTTCGTGACTCCTCGGATCTCCAGGTCCAGGCCGTCGCTCAAAGTCCCCCCCCGGCGAACCGCGGCCCTAAAACACGAACCGGGCCGAGAACTGCAAGGACCGCGCCGGAAGCTGGTTGGTGATGCCGGTCAGGGGCGTCCCCAGCGAGGCCGGGGGCGTGGGCCCATTCCCGAAGGTGCCGTTGTAGCCGACGAAGTTGGCATGGTTGAAGACGTTGAAGGCCTCCACGCGCCCCAGCAGATGGAAACGCTCGCCCAAGGCGAAGTCCTTCTCGACGAAGGGCGAGACATCGTAGAAGGGGCGGCCGCGACCGGCGTTGCGTCCCAACACCACGCCGTTGACCACCGGCCGGTCGGTGGTGGCGCCGGTGTCGCCGCTGTTGTTGGTCCCGGTCACGATGTTGAAGGGCAGGCCGCTCGCCAGCGTGGCGATGCCACCAACGTTGAAGCCCTTGGGCAGAGAATAGACGCCGCTCACGACGAAGCGGTGGCGCTGGTCGAAGATGGCGGGCCCTTCCTCCTGGTCGCCGGTGAAGTTCGGGTCGTTGGGGTTGCCACCGGGCGCGTCGGGATCCACGTTGTCGATGGCGTGCGAGTACACGTAGCTCGCCAGGAAGGCGAAGCGCCCCGCCTGATGGCTCAGGCTCACGTCCAGCGCGTGGTAGCGCATGGAGCCGTTGTTCACGTCGGTGGTGACCACGGCGTAGGGCGGCTGCACCCCGAAGGGCGATGAGGTGGGACACGGCATTCCCAGCCCGGCGTAGTAGGCGACCCAGAGCGGACGCGAGCAGTTGGCCACGGCGGAACTGCGGCTTTGGCCCTGCGCCGTGCGGACGAAGGGAGCGGGCGAGTCCACGTCCAGCGGGCGCACGATCTTGACGGTGTGGGAGCCGAGATAATCGACCGCCAGCACCCAGTGGTGGCCGAGTTGCTGCTCGACGCCGAAGGTCCACTGCTGCGAGTAGGGATTCAGGAGCGCATCCGGGTAGCCCTTCAGCAGCGACGTGTCGAGGAACTGGTTGTAGTAAGCGGCGCGGCCCGGGCGGATATAGATGGTCAGGGGCGGGACCGGGGCCCCCGGCGGAAAGGCCGGAAAAGGAACGGCGGAGACGCTGGTGGGGAACTGCGGGTCCGAAGGCGCCAGGGTGATGGTGATGATGCCGCCGCCCGGGTCGCCGAGCGCGTAGTTCGCCTGCGCGTTGTCGACCACTTGCGAATAGTAGATCCCGTAACCGCCGCGCAGGACGGTGCGGCCGCGGCCCCGCAGGTCGTAGGCAAAGCCGACGCGGGGCGCGAAGTTCAGGCGCGCGTCGGTGAACGTCTGCTGCTCGTAGCGGAGGCCCAGGTTCAGCGTCAGGTCCGGGCGCACGCGGATGTCATCCTGCACGAACAGGGACCACAGCGTGTCGTCGACGGTGTAGTCCTGGTTCCCGAAGGCCTGGACGTACTTCGCGACGTTGGCGATGTTGTCGAGGTACGTCGGGCTCTCGCAGAAGGCGACCGACACGCCGCAGGGCTTGTAGGTCAACTGGCCAAGCGTGATCGGTCCGCCAAACTCTTTGCTGTTGCCGCCGTTGTGGGCGTGGACGAGGTCGACCCCGAACCTCACCTGGTGCCGCCCGCGCGACCAAGACACCACATCGCTGAACCCATACTGCCGGTTCAACAGCAGCGCCGACTGCGAAGTGCCGCTGGTGAAGGTGCCGCCGCCCGGCGCGGTGATCGGCACCACGAACTGGGTGCCGAAGACGACGGGATCGAACTGCGTGATGGGCGATGCCAGCTGGAACTGCGCGTGAAAGCTGTTCAGCCAGGACGGCGCGAGGACCGCGGTCTCGCCGAGCTGCACGGCATACGTGCGGCGGCGGAAGATGCGGTCCACATTGGGCAGGTTGTTGCCGCCCACCGTGCCGTTGGGGTTGGTGTCGTGGAAGCTGTCGGTATTGGCGCGCAGGAAGAGCGTGTTGTTCTGGTTGAGCTGCTGGTCGAGACGAAGGAAGGTCATCCAGCCCGCGTAATGGCCGACGAAGACGCCGGGATCCAGGGGCGAGGTGACCGGCGAGCCGCGGTTCTCCCGCGTGTACTCTCCGGAGAAGAAGAAGTGGGTGCGATCGTGGGTGCCCGGGATGGGCCCGCCGATGGAGGCGGCGATCTGCCCCAGCGAGTCGCTCACCACCTGGTTGCCGCTGGTGGCGGTGCCGGCGGTGAAGCCCGACAACTTGGCGGCGGTGGCGTCGGGCCGCCACATCCCGAGAATGTCTCCGTGCAGGAAGCTGCTGCCGCTCTTGGTCACGATGTTGACCACTCCGCCGGTGGTGGCCCCGTACTCCGCCGAGAAGGCGTTTTCCAGCACGGTCATCTCCTGCACGGCGGTCTGGGGGACGTTGGTGAAGATGGTCTGCCGGCCCCAACTGTCGTTTCCGGTGCTGCCGTCCAGGACCCACGCGGTCTGCCGCCGCCCCGAGCCGTTGGTGGTGAACAGGTTCTGGTTCATGAAGACGTCGCCCTGGTTGATGGCGGGGCGATTGGCAGCGTTGAGCAGGGGGAGATAGGTGATGCGGCGGCTCAGCAGCGGGGTCTGCTCCACCTGCAGCGCTCCCAGGCGGTCGCCGAGCTGGGGCTCGTCGCCCCGCACCTCGCCCGCCGCTCCCGTCACCTGCACCTGGGTCTGCACCGGGGAGACGCTGAGCTGGGTCTTGACCTCGGCGGTAGTGCCGGCGAGCAGGGTGATCTCGCGGGTCGCATCGGCGAAGCCTTCCTTATGGATGGTGAGGCGATAGCTCCCGATGGGCAGGCCGGAGAGGCTGAATCCCCCCTGCGTATCCGAGCGCGTCGTGCGCGTGAAATTGATGCGCGTGCTGGTGAGGGAGATGTCGGCGTCGGCCACCGCGGCGTGACTCGGATCCGTGACTTGTCCTTTGAGGGTGGCCGTGTCGGGTACCTGGCCGGCGACGCTGCCTGCGAGAACCGCCACCCAGGCCAGCCGGATCAGAGCCATGCGTATCATTCGAAGGCCTCGCGCAGTGGAAGAATGAGAAGCCGACCCATCACCCTAGTGCACGGGCAAGCGCTACTACCACCCTAGTAGCCGTGCACGCGGACCTCCCGTCCTCTGTGGTAAAACAGGGGTGGCGAGTCAGCCAGGAATGAAGGTAGCCATCTTCGGCGGGACGTTTGATCCGGTGCATCGCGGGCACCTGGCGGTGGCGCGGGCGGCGGCGCGGCGCCTGCGGCTCGACCGCATCTACTTCGTTCCTGCCGACCTGCCGCCGCACAAGCAGACCAAGCCCATCACCCCCTTCCTCGACCGCTATGCCATGCTGACGCTGGCGCTGGCCGGGGAGAAGCGCTTCGTGGCCTCGGCGGCGGAGCACGCCGCGGGCGCGCGCCGCCCCAACTACACCATCCGCACGGTGGCGCGCTTCCGCCGCGGCCTCAAGCAGGGCGACCGGCTCTTCCTGCTGATGGGCGCCGACCAGTTCCGCGACCTGGGCACCTGGTACCGGGCGCGGGCGCTGCTGCGCCGGGTGGAGGTCATCGTGGCCACGCGCCCGGGGTCGTCGCTGGCGCAAGGCTGGAAGAAGCTGCCGCTGGGCGCGCGAGTGCTGGTGCTGGAGACGCGCGAGCCGGTCTCGGCCACCGCCATCCGGCGGCGCGCGGCCCGCGGGCGGCGGCTGGGCGGGCTGGTGGCGCCCGCGGTCGAGGAATACATCCGGAAAACCGGTCTCTACCGAGGATAGATGAGAGCACAGAGCTTGCGCAGCCAGGTGAAGCAGGCCCTCGCGGCCTGCCAGGAGAAGAAGGCGGAAGAGCTGGCGGTGCTGGAGCTGGGCAAGCACTCCGGCGCCTTCACCGACTACTTCGTGATCTGCTCGGGGGCCAACCCGCGGCAGATCCAGGCCATCGCTGACGCGGTGGGAGAGCGCCTGGAAAAGGCGGGCCTGCTGGCGCTGCACGTGGAGGGCTACCAGCAGGCGGAGTGGGTGCTGCTCGACTACGTGGACCTGGTGGTGCACGTTTTCTCGCAGAAGGCGCGCCGCTTCTACGACCTGGAGCGGCTGTGGCGCTCGGCCAAGCGCCTGGACCCGGCCACCCTGAAGGCGCTGGGGGAGAAGACCAAGGCGGCGCCCCGCGCAGTCCGGGCCAAGAAGCCGCGGCGGAAGAGCTGACGTCAGGCCATGGCGCGAGCGGCGCAACCCGGCGGCGGCGGCGAGCAGGGTGGGGGCGCGCGCCCGGTCTCGCCGGAGACCATCCTGGCGAGTTGGGTGGCGGCCGACCCGCAATCGCGCGCCCTGCTGGAGCAGGTAAGGAAGATCGCGCCCGCCTCCTCCACCGTGCTGGTGCGGGGGGAGAGCGGCACCGGCAAGGACCTGCTGGCGGAACTGCTGCACTATCTGGGCGCGCACCCCGAAGAGCCTTTGGTGAAGATCGACTGCGCCAGCCTGCCCCTGGAGCTGGTGGAGAGCGAATTGTTCGGCTATGAGAAGGGGGCGTTCACCGGGGCCTCGCAGGCCAAGCGCGGCCGGCTGGAATTGGCGGGAGCGGGGACGCTGGTGCTGGACGAGATCGCGGCCCTCAGCCCCGCCATCCAGGCCAAGCTGCTGCGGGTCATCGAGGAGCGGCGCTTCGAGCGGCTGGGGGGCGGGCGCCCGCTCAAGGTGGAGGCGCGGGTGGTCGCGCTCACCCAGGTGGACCTGG
>DATIWW010000103.1:0-3614 GCA_035519175.1 Terriglobales bacterium | reverse complement strand
AAGCGCGGCACCTGCGCCGCCTTGGGCACGGCGTAGTTCATCAGCGTGCCGGAGACCAACTGACCGTTCTCGTCGTAGATCACTTCCTCGAGAAAGGCCTGGCCGATGCTCTGCACGATGCCGCCGTGCACCTGGCCCTCGACCAGCAGCGGGTTGATGACGTTGCCGCAGTCGTCCACGGCGACGTACTTGTCGATCTTGATCTCGCCGGTCTCGGGATCCACCTCCACCGAGATCACGTGCGCGCCGAAGGGGAAGGTGAAGTTGGAGGGCTCGAAGAAGTGCGTGGCCTCCATGCCCGGCTCCATGCCCGGCGGCAGGGTCTTGGCGGTGTAGGCCGCGCCCACCACCTCGCCGAAGGCGAGCGACTTCTTGCTCCCCTTGGGTCCGATGCGGCCGTTGGCGAAGACCATGGCCGCGGGCTTGGCGCCCAGCAGGTGCCCGGCCATCGCCGCCAGTTTCTGCTTGATCTTCTGGGTGGCGTAGAAGACGGCGGTGCCGCCCACCGCGGTGGCGCGGCTGCCGAAGGTCCCGATGCCGTAAGGGACGACGGCGGTGTCGCCGTGCACCACGTTCACGTCCTGGGGCGAGATGCCCAGTTCGTCGGCGACGATCTGCGCGAAGCTGGTCTCCTGGCCCTGGCCGTGGGGCGAGGCCCCGGTCAGCACGTTGACCTTGCCGGTGGGCTCGATGCGCACCGTGCCGCTCTCCCAGCCCCCCGCGGCCATGGCGCTTGAGGGCCCCATGGCGCAGATCTCCACGTAGGTGGAGAGCCCGATGCCGTAGTACTTCCCTTCCTTCCATCCTTGCTTCTGGCGGGCGCGCAGCTTGTCGTATTCCGACATCTCCAGCGCGCGCGCCAGGCTCTTCTGATAGTTGGCGGAGTCGTAGATGATCCCGGTGGAGGTGTGGAAGGGGAACTCCTTGGGCTTGGGGAAGTTCTTGCGGCGGATCTCGGCGGGATCCATGCCGAGCGTGCGGGCCGCGACGTCGACCATGCGCTCGATGATGTAGGTGGCCTCGGGGCGGCCGGCGCCGCGGTAGGCGTCGGTGGACATCTTGTTGGTGAAGACGCCGCGGATCTCGATGTCCACCGCCGGGATCCTGTAGCAGCCCAGCATGAGCAGCGCCGTCAGGGTGGGGATGATGGGGGTGAGCAACTGGTGGTAGGCGCCCAGGTCGGCGAGCACGCGGGCGCGCAGCGCCAGGATGGTGCCGTCGCGCTTGAGGGCCAGCTCCACGGTGTCGATCTGGTCGCGGCCGTGGATGGTGACGGCGAGGTTCTCGCGCCGGCCCTCCGCCCACTTCACCGGGCGGCCGAGCTTGCGCGCCAGCCAGGGCACCACCGCTTCTTCCGCGTAGACGTTGAGCTTGCTGCCGAAGCCGCCGCCGACCTCGGGGGTGATGACGCGCACCGAGGTCTCGGCCACGCCCAGCATGAGCGCGATCTGGGTGCGCAGCAGGTGCGGGATCTGGGTGGAGGACCACACGGTGAGCCGGCCCTCGCCCGGCAGCCACTCCGCCAGCACGCCCCGCGTCTCCATGGAGATGGGCGCCAGGCGCTGGTTGAGCAGGCGTTCCTTGACGGTGGCGTCGGCCTTCTTGAAGGCGGCTTCGACGTCGCCGTTCTTGAGCGGGTGCACGAAGGCCAGGTTGCTCTTGTACTCGGGGTAGACCAGGGCGGCGCCCTCTTCCAGCGCCTTCTCCATGTCCACCACGGCGGGCAGAGGCTCATAGTCCACCTCGACCAGTTCCGCGGCGTCGCGGGCCTGGTAGAGGGTCTCGGCAACCACGGCGGCCACCGGCTCGCCCACGTAGCGGGCCTGGCCCTTGGCCAGGGGAGGATGCGCCGGCATCTTCAGGCCGGGCAGCGCGCCGGCGCAGGGGATACCGCCCACGCCCTCCAGGTCGCCGGCGGTGATGACCGCCAGCACGCCGGCGGCGGCGCGGGCGGCGTCGGCGTGGATGCCGCGGAGGGCGGCGTTAGCATGCGGCGAGCGCACGAAGACGCAGTGCGCCATGCCCGGCAGCTTGAGATCGTCGGTGTAGTGGCTGATGCCCTGCACCAGGCGCGGATCTTCCTTGCGAGGCAGACGCTTGCCCACCCATCCGGCCTGCTTGGGGGGAGCCGCTTTCGGTGCCGCTTTGGGCGAGGTCTTGGACTTGGCGCGCGCCATGGCCTACCTCCCTGCCTTGGCGGCATGCTGCCCGCCATGCTTGCCCAGCTTGCGGGAAGCCGACTGAACGGCGTTGACGATGTGCTGGTAGCCGGTGCAGCGGCAAAGGTTGCCGCCGATGGCCTCGCGGATCTCGGCCTCCGAGGGCGAGGGCGAGCGCTCCAGCAGGTCGTGGGAGCAGAGGATCATGCCGGGGGTGCAGAAGCCGCACTGCAGGCCGTGCTCCTCCCAGAAACCCTGCTGCAGAGCGTGCAGGCGGCCGCCCTCGGCCAGGCCCTCGATGGTGGTGACGGCGCGGCCGTCGGCCTGCACCGTCAGCAGGGTGCAGGACTTCACCGCGCGGCCGTCGAGCAGCACGGTGCAGGCGCCGCACTGGGTGGTGTCGCAGCCGACGTGGGTGCCGGTCAGCGCCAGCGGGCCGCGCAGCAGCTCGACCAGCAGCATCGAGGGTTCGACCTCGGCGTCGATCTGCCGGCCGTTGACTTGGAGTTGCAGTGTCGTCATCGGTCCTCTTCTCACAAAGAGCAGCTACGGAAGCCGCAGAACATCGTATCGCGTGCCGGCTGTGCGAAGCGGCGCGCCTTCGGGTGGCGTTCGCGCCGGCGGGTCATCCACGATGCGCCGCGCAGCACCGCCAGCGTTCCCGGCGGTGGCATCACATCCAGGCTGCCCGGCCCGCCGGCGTGCCCCGGCCACGGCCGGGCCGACCCGGCGACCCACTCGAAGACGTCGCCCCAGGCGAAGCCGCGCGGCGCGCCCGCGGCGGCGGCAGCCTCCCACTCGGGTTCGGTCGGCAGCCGGCGGCCGGCCCAGCGGCACCAGGCCTCGGCTTCGTGCTTCGTGACATGCAGCGCCGGCTGGCCCGATGCCACGCGCTCGAGGCGGCCGTGGCGCTGGACGAGGACACCGCCGCGCAGCTGCTCGACGTGCCGCGGCGCCCGGCTGCCGCCATCCTGCAGCCACTGCCACCCGGCTTCGCTCCAGAGTTCGCGCCGGTCGTAGCCACCGTCCTCGGCGAACTCGATGAAGCGCCCCCAGCTCACCACCTGCGAGTCGATCTCGCACTCGGGCAGCGCGACTTCGTGCGCCCAGCGCTCGTTGTCGGGAACCGCGCCGCCCCTCGGCGACCCGAGCCGGATCGTCTGCGCGGGCATCCACAGCGCCTCGCGCGCCGGGCGCGCCGGCGGCGCACGCCAGAGGTCGCCGGCCGGCAGCTGCAGCTCGGCGGCGCGTTCGGCCAGCGCCTCGCCGATCCGGTCTTCGTGGCGCAGCGCCTGGCGGTAGAAGTGCAGCGCGGCGTCGTCGACCGGCGTGCTGCCGAGCAGCTCGAGCGTGGTCTCCAGCGTCTGTTCCAGGTAGTGCCGCAGTTCGGCCGCGGCCGGCGCTTCGGCGGCGCCGTCGAACCAGGCCTCGATCGCGGGGTCGGCGGCCGGCAGG
>DATIWW010000102.1:0-8073 GCA_035519175.1 Terriglobales bacterium | reverse complement strand
ACGACTTCCCCCGCCTGGACTCGCTCGAGCCTTCGATGGAGCTGCGCTGGTGGATGAAGTTGCCGTCGCTGGTGAAGAACGGGGAGCTGGTGGTCCCGCGCGACAGCTACTTCGTGATGGGCGACAACCGCGACGACAGCTCCGACAGCCGCTACTGGGGCCTGGTGCCGCGGGAGAACATCATCGGCCGCCCCCTGCTGATCTACTGGTCGGTGCGCTCCCACAGCCCGCGCTCCATCTCCTCCACCGCCGCGGATGGTACACTTTCACGATTTGCTTATGCCCTTCTACATCTCGATGAGGAGATGCGCTGGAACCGGACCTTCCGCCTGGTGGAGTAGCCGTCCGCCGGCCGCAGGCGTCCGGGACCGCGCCGCCGACCGTGCGCGAGCCTAAGAAGAAAAAGACCGCCGGCCCGAAGAAGGAGAAGAAGCGGGAGACGCCGCTCGAATTCCTGGCCTCCCTGGCGGTGGTGCTGGTGACCGGGATGTTCATCATCACCTTCAATGTGCAGGCCTTCGAGATCCCCTCCAGCTCGATGGAGGACACGCTGCTCATCGGCGACCACGTGTTCGTGGACCGCTCCACCTACGCCCCCGCCAGCACCTGGATCGAGCCCGTCATGCCCTACCACGAGGTTCGCCGCGGCGACATCGTGGTCTTCCTCTCCCCCTCGCAGGCCGGGCTGTACGTGGTGAAGCGCATCATCGGGATCCCCGGCGACCGCATCCACCTGAAGGACGGCGTGGTCTACCGCAACGGCCAGGCGCTCCGCGAGCCCTACGTGACCCATTATTGCGACAACGTCTCCGTGCCCTGCTACTCGCCCTATCGCGACAACTTCCCCGCCGAGCCGCCCACGGAGAGCAGCCAGGTCAACCCTGACTGGCAGATGGAGTTGCCCAGCCACCTCCAGGGCGGCGACCTGGTGGTGCCGCCCGACAGCTTCTTCGGCATGGGCGACAACCGCCTGGCCAGCTACGACAGCCGCTTCTGGGGCTTCATCCCGCGCCAGAACATCATCGGGCGCCCCATGTTCATCTACTGGTCGTTCGACACGCCGGCGCACCAGTGGGAGAAGACCGGCCTCTCCGACCGCGTGGCGTGGATGGGCCACGTGGTCTGGCACTTCCTCGGGGGAACCCGCTGGCGCCGCACGGCGAAGGTGGTGCGCTGATGCCGGCCCCGCCTCCCAAGGACAAGAAGAAGGAAGCCCGGCAGCGGGAGACGCCGCTGGAATTCCTGGCCTCCATGGCGGCGGTGGTGGTGACCGCGCTGTTCATCCTGACCTTCAACCTGCAGGCCTTCGAGATCCCCTCCGGCTCGATGAAGGACACGCTGCTGGTGGGCGACCACGTCTTCGTGGACCGCATCACCTACGCGCCGCCTTCGCGCTGGCTGGGGCCGGTGATGCCCTATCGCGAGATCCGCCGCGGCGACATCATCGTCTTCTTCTCGCCGGCGCAGCCCGGCCAGCACCTGGTCAAGCGTGTCATCGGCGTCCCCGGAGACCGTATCCATCTGCACAACGGGGCCGTCTTCGTCAACGGGCGCGCGCAGAGCGAGCCCTACGTCATCCACTCCTGCGACGACATCTCCATCCGCTGCTACGTGCCCTACCGCGACAACTTTCCCGCGGTGCCGCCCTCCGACTTCGACCAGGTGACCTCCGCCTGGCAGATGGAACTTCCGCGCCACATGCAGGACGGCGACCTGGTGGTGCCACCCGGCTCCTATTTCGCCATGGGCGACAACCGGGAGGTCAGTTGGGACAGCCGCTTCTGGGGCTTCGTGCCGCAGCAGAACATCCTCGGCCGGCCGCTGTTCATCTACTGGTCGTTTGAGACGCCGGAAGACCAATATGAGAAGACCAGCCTCGGCGACCGGCTGGGGTTCGCGGCCCGAGTGGTGATCCACTTCTTCGGCCAGACCCGCTGGCGCCGCACTCTCCACATGGTGCGCTGATGCGGCCGCGCGGGAAGCGCCGGTGGCTGGCGGCTTGCGTGCTCCTGCTGCTGCTGCTCGCCCTGCTGGTTCCTCCCTGGATCAACCTCCGGCGCTACCACCAGCACGTCACCGGGGCACTGGCCGAGGCGGTGGGTCGGCCGGTCTCGGTGGGCGAGATCCATCTCCGTCTGCTGCCCCAGCCCGGGTTCGACCTCGAGAGCTTCGCCTTGGCCGACGATCCCGCCTTCAGTCCCGAGCCCCTGCTGCGGGCGGACGAGGTCACAGCCGCGCTCAGCCTCTCCTCGCTGTGGCGGGGACGGCTGGAGATCTCCCGTATCAGCCTCAAGGAGCCGAGCGTGAATCTGGTGCGCGACCGCGACGGCCGCTGGAACATCGAGGCGCTGCTGCGGCGCGCGGCCCAGCTTCCCTCGGCGCCCACCGCCACCCGGCCCCAGGCCCGGGCCCGCTTCCCCTATATCGAGGCCGAGGGCGGGCAGATCAACTTCAAGCTCGGCGACGAGAAGGTGGTATACGCCCTGCGCGAGGCCGACTTCGCGCTCTGGCTGGCCTCCGAGGAGGAGTGGCGGATGCGCCTGGAGGCCCGCCCGGTGCGCACCGACGCCGCTCTCAGCGATACCGGGAGCTTGCGGATGGAGGCCCGGGTGCTGCGCCCCGCCGGCCAGCGCGACGACCTGCTGGAAGCCCACCTCGCGCTCGACCGCGCCCAGCTCGGCCAGTTCAGCAAGCTGGTGCTGGGCCGCGACCTGGGCTGGCGCGGCAACGTGAGCGCGGACGCCGACCTGACCGGCACTCCCGCCCGGCTCACCCTCAGCCTGCGCACCACGCTGCGGGACTTCCGCCGCTACGACATCGCCGCCACCGATAGCCTGACTTTCCAGGCCCTGTGCACCGCCGCTTACCACGCCGGCAGCGCTCTGCTCTCCGGCCTCGAGTGTCACCTGCCGTTGGGGAGTGGCGAGATCGCGGTGCGCGGTGCGGTCGCCGATGTGTTCGCCGTCCGCCGCTACGACCTGAGCATCGCCGCCAACGACATCCCCGGCCCGGTATTGGCGGCCTTCGCCCGCCACGCCAAGCGAGGATTGCCGCCGGACCTGAGCGCCGCCGCCGACCTGGACGCAGCCTTCACCCTCCGCACTCCGCCTTCTCCGGCGGGAGCGCCTGCGGTCTGGGCGGGCGGCGGCACCATCGCCGGCTTCACCCTGCGCTCGGAGACGCTCGCTCCCGAGCTGAAGCTGGGCACGGTGGCCTTCACCCTGGTCCAGCCCGACCAGCCGCAGCCGGGCCTGGGGCTCACGGCCCCGGGACGGGCTCCTGCCGGCCCTCGCATCGCCATCCTCCCCGTGAACCTGCCGCTGGGCGGTGCCGGGGTGAGCTTTGCCGACGGCTGGCTCTCCTCCGACGCTTACCACTTCGATCTCGAAGGTGACGCCGAGCTGCAGCACCTTCTGCAAGTGGGCAGCGCCCTGGGCTTGCGTCCTCCCAAGCTCATGGCCACGGGCGGCGCCCGGGTCAGCCTGCAGGTGGACGGCCGCTGGAACGGCTTTGGCGCTCCCCTACTCACCGGCAGCGCCCAGTTGCATAACGTGGCTGCCCAGATGAAGGGAGTCGCCGCGTCGGTGCAGGTCTCGTCCGCGGCCCTGGTCATCACGGAGGACCGGGTCAACGTGCAAAGGCTGGCGGCCACGCTGGACAGAACCGGGATCAGCTTCACGGGCTCGCTGGAGTTGGCGCGGGGATGCGATCCCCTGCCCAGTTGCCCGGCTAGCTTCGACCTGCACGCGGACACGGTGCCGCTGGACGAGCTCAACCGCATCCTGAACCCGCAGTTGCGCCCCAGGAGCTGGTTCGCGCTGGGCGCGGGCGCCCCGGAAAGCAATCTGGCGCAACTCCAGGCGCAGGGCACGATCGCTGTGGACCGGCTCTTGATCAAATCGGTGGTCGCCACCCGGCTCACGGCCCGGGTACAGATCGCCGGCGGCCGCGTGGACCTCACCCGTCTGCAGGCCCAACTCCTGGGCGGGCGCCACCGCGGCGAATGGCACGCCGACTTCAGCGGCCGCGCTCCCGTGTATTCCGGCAGCGGGAGCGTGGAAGGAGCTTCGCTCGCCCAGGTGGCGCTGGCCATGCGCGACCCCTGGGCTACCGGCGCCGCCGGCGGCAGCTACCGGCTGACGCTGTCGGGCTGGAGCGCCCCGGAGCTGGTCTCCTCGCTGGCCGGCTCGATGGATTTCGACTGGCAAGGGGGCGTGCTGCGCCACCTGGTGCTGGGCGGGTCCCGCGATCCCGTGCGCTTCCAGCGCTTCACCGGCCACGCGATCCTGCGCGACTCGACCTTCACCCTGTCCGGCTGCCGTCTGGAGACGCCGCAGGGCCGCTTCACGGTCAGCGGCACCGCTTCCCTGGGCCGCCAACTGGAACTGCGGCTGGGGCGCGAGCGCGGACCCGGTTACAGCGTCAGCGGCTCCCTCGCCCGGCCTCGGGTCAAAGCGTCGTCGCCGCCCGCGACTCAGGCCGAACTGCGTCCCTGAAGCAGCTTCTCCGGCCTTGTGTTATGTTCTAAGACTCGTTGCCGCACTCCGGGTGGATCCATGTTCCGCTTCCAATACCGCGACTTGCGCCCCTCGGCCGCCGCCGAGAAGGCCATGCTGGCCTGGATCGAGCGCCTGGACCAGGAGTTTTCCAGTCGCGACAGCGAGCACCGCAGCCAAGTGGTGCGCGACGCGCTGCACGAGCTCTACCTGGGCCGGCCCTACTTCCCGCCTGACCCCAACTCGCCCCTGGCCCTGCAGGCGCTGGTCCACAGCTTCGATCCCCGCAACGCCACCCTGGAGCCCGAGTACTACGGCGACGTGGACGCGGCCCGCTACGCCGAGCGCAAGCCCCTGATCTGGTTCTGGATGATGTTCGACCGTTCCCCGGCGGGACTGAATCACTGGCTGGGCTTCCGGGTGCGCTCCATGATCGCCCGCCACGTCCTCAAGCACCTGGGCAAGAACGTCAAGATCTTCCACGGGGTCGAGGTCTCCTTCGGCTACAACCTCACCATCGAGGACAACTGCGTCATCCACAAGTACGTGCTGCTGGACGACCGCGGCGAGATCATCATCCGCGAGGGCAGTTCCATCTCCGACTACGCCAACGTCTACTCGCATGCGCACGACCTGGCCGACTCGATGCTCATCGCCAACCAGCGCACGGAGATCGGCCCGCGCGCCCGCATCACCTACCACGCCACCGTGCTGAGCGGGGTGAAGGTGGGCGAGCACGGCCTGGTGGGCTCCATGGGCGTGGCCTCCAAGAACGTCGAGCCCTACCACATCGTGGCCGGGGTCCCGGCGAAGACGGTGAAGATCAAGCCCAACGCGCCGCCGGCGGCAGCGGGCCCTGATGCTCCCAAGACCTGAGCCGCCCAAAACGCGGGTGCGGGCGTGGTACCATCAATCACCGGAATGCAGCCGCAGCAGATCGCCATCATCATCTTCGAGATCGCGGTGTTCCTGTTCGCGATCAGCGTGCACGAGTCGGCCCACGCCTGGGTGGCGTGGCGGCGCGGCGATCCCACCGCGCGCCTGCTGGGGCGCATCTCTCTCAACCCCATCCGCCACATCGATCCGGTGGGCACGGTGGTGCTCCCGGCCATCGCCCTGTTCACCGGTCTGCCCATGATCGGCTGGGCCAAGCCGGTTCCCGTGAACCCGCTGAACTTCCGCAACCACGTGCTCGACGACGTCCTGACCTCGGTGGCCGGGCCGGTCAGCAATTTCATGGTGGCCACGGCCGCGGTCTTCGCCCTGGCCCTGATCGCGCTGCTTCCCGGCGGGCGCGACGCGGTGCCCGGGGTGGTGGCGGGCTACGACACCGGCTCAGTCTGGGTGCCGGTGGTGCTGTTCTTCTACCTCTCCATCCACATCAACGTGCTGCTGGCCATCTTCAACCTGATCCCGGTGCCGCCACTGGACGGTAGCCACGTGCTGCGCCACTTCCTCTCCGAGCCGGCGCGCCGCTTCTATGACACCTTCGGGATGGTGGGCTTGCTGGCGCTGGTCCTGTTCGGAGGACGCTTCCTGCACGTGCTGATCGTGCCCGTTCTCGGCCTTTTCGATTCCATACTGATGAGATTGTGATGGCCCGACCCAACAAGAAACCCCGCGTCCTGAGCGGCATGCGCTCCACCGGCAAGCTCCACCTGGGCAACTTCGTGGGCGCCCTCGACAACTGGGTGCGCCTGCAAGACGCCTACGACTGCTTCTTCTTCATCGCCGACTGGCACGCCCTCACCACCGACTACGCCGACACCGCGCTGGTGAAGCAGAACTCCCTGGAAGTGGTGATCGACTGGCTGGCCGCCGGGCTGGACCCGGAGAAGGCCACGCTGTTCATCCAGTCGCACGTGCCCCAGCACGCCGAACTGCACCTGCTGCTTTCCATGATCACGCCCCTGGGCTGGCTGGAGCGCGTTCCCACCTACAAGGAGCAGATCGCCAACCTGCAGAGCAAAGACCTGAACACCTACGGTTTCCTGGGCTATCCCCTGCTGCAGGCCGCCGACATCCTCATCTACCGCGCCGACTACGTGCCGGTGGGCGAGGACCAGGTGCCGCACGTGGAACTGACGCGCGAGGTGGCGCGCCGCTTCAACCAGTTCTATCCGCGCGGCCGCGCCTATGTGTTCCCCGAGCCCCAGCCCCTGCTCACCCCTTCGCCCAAGCTTCCCGGCACCGACGGGCGCAAGATGTCGAAGTCGTACGGCAACACCCTTCTGCTCAGCGAGCCCGAAGACAGCATCCGGAGCAAACTGAAGACCATGGTCACCGACCCGGCGCGCATCCGCCGCACCGACCCGGGCAATCCCGACGTCTGCCCCGTCGGCGACCTGCACAAGATCTTCAGCGACAAGGAGACCCTGGCCCAGGTCAACGAGAGCTGCCGCAAGGCTTCCATCGGCTGCATCGAGTGCAAGGGCTGGCTGGCCGACCACGTGGTGGAAGCGCTGCGCCCCATCCAGGAGCGCCGCGCCAAGTACGAGCAGGAGCCCAAGCTGGCCTGGGAGATCCTGGAGACGGGCTCGATCAAAGCTCAGAAGCAGGCCGAAGCCACCATGCAGGAGGTGCGCGAGTGCATGCACATCTCCAGCGAATACGAGAAGCCCCCCGAGGACGGGGGCAAGAAGTAACCACCATGGCCGAGCCTACGCAACCCGCGACGCAACCGGCGAAGAGCGCGAGCGACTTCCCCTTCGCGGTCACCGTGGGCACGGTGTACGATGGCCCGTTGGACCTGCTGCTCGACCTCATCCGCCGCCAGGACATCGACATCTACGACATCCCCATCGCCAGGATCACCGCCCAGTACCTGGCCTACATCGAGAGCCTGAAGCAGCTCGACGTGAACGTAGCCGCCGAGTTCATCTACATGGCGTCGCTGCTCATCCACATCAAGAGCAAGATGCTGCTGCCGCGCGATCCCACCGCGCCCCCCGAGGAGGCCGGCGACCCCCGCGAAGAGCTGATGCAGCGCCTGCTGGAGCACGAGAAGTTCAAAAACGCCGCCCAGATGCTGCTGCAGAAGCAGCAGTTGGAAGACGCGGTATGGTCGAACCCCGCCCTCAAGGAATTCCAGGACGCGGAGGGCACCGAGCCCGAGCTGGCGGCCGACATCGTGGACCTGGTGCGCACCTTCCGCCAGATCCTGGAGCGCGCCAAGGCCCGGCCCGTGCTCGAGGTCAACGAGGACACGGTCACGGTGGCGCAGATGATCGACTACGTGCGCCGCCGGCTGCTGCTGGAGGAGCGCCCGGTCCTCCTGCACAGCCTGCTGCAGCACACGCGCTCGCGCACCGCCCTCATCGCCGCCTTCCTCGCCCTGCTGGAGATGGTGCGCCTGCAGGCCATCCTGGTGCGCCAGGACAAGATCTTCGGCGACATCATCATTAAGAAACATACAATGTTCGATACCGTCTTCGGAGAGGACACGCCCGTGCGCGACGACTGGCGCTGATCCGGCGGGACAAGAGACCCATGAGCCTGAGAGCCAAACTGGAAGCTGTGGTTTACGCCGCCGAAGAGCCGGTCAGCGTGGAGCAGATGGCGCGCCTGCTCCAGGAAG
>DATIWW010000101.1:0-5896 GCA_035519175.1 Terriglobales bacterium | reverse complement strand
CCTGCTGCCCATCTTCCCGCTGGATGGCGGGCAGATCCTGCGCTCGCTGCTTTGGTTCGTGCTGGGACGGGCGCGCAGCCTGATGGTGGCCACCATCTTCGGCTTCGTGGGACTTGTCGGGTACTTCCTGCTGGCGCTGTTGGCGGGCTCGGTCTGGCTGGGCATCCTGGGCGTCTTCCTGCTGCTGAACTGCTGGGGCGGATTGCGCAGTGCGCAGGCCTTGGCCCGCCTCGCCAAGGCGCCGCGGCGTGACGGCTTTGCCTGCCCGGCCTGCAAGGCCGGCCCTCCTGTCGGCGAGAACTGGCGCTGCAGCACCTGCAAGCAGAGCTTCGACGCCTTCCAGACCCAGGCCGTCTGCCCGCACTGCGCGGCCCAATTCCCGGTGACGCAGTGCTTTGAATGTGGGAATTCGTCTCCCTTCGGCCAGTGGGTGGCCTCCAGCGCGGTGCCCGTGCACCCCTGAGCCCGGTTGACACTCCTGGGGACCGAACCTAGACTGAGAGGTTGTTTTCGCGGGGGTTTGCGAGGCTAGGGTATGAGCAGCTGGCTGCAGAACAAGTTCGAGAAGAACTTCCTCATCACCAGCGTGGACTACGTGTTCAACTGGGCGCGCAAGTCGGCGCTCTGGCCCATGACCTTCGGCCTGGCCTGCTGCGCCATCGAGATGATCGCCAGCTCCACCGCGCGCTTCGACATCGCGCGCTTCGGCGCCGAGGTCTTCCGTCCCAGCCCCCGGCAGAGCGACCTGATGATCGTGGCCGGCACGGTCACCTTGAAGATGGCGCCGGTGCTCAAACGCATCTATGACCAGATGCCCGAGCCCAAGTGGGTGATCTCCATGGGCGCCTGCTCCTCGGTGGGCGGGCCCTTCAACACCTACGCCGTGCTGCAGGGGGTGGACAAGATCGTGCCCGTGGACGTGTACGTCACCGGCTGTCCCCCGCGCCCCGAGAACCTCTTCTACGCGCTGCTGCGCCTGCAAGACAAGATCGACACCATGACCCTGGCCAAGCGCCCCACCGAGGTCCGCCTGGACGAGAACATGCTGGAGAAGTTCAAGCAGCAGGTCATGGTGG
This sequence comes from Terriglobales bacterium, assembly GCA_035519175.1. Taxonomy (GTDB): domain Bacteria; phylum Acidobacteriota; class Terriglobia; order Terriglobales; family Acidobacteriaceae; genus DASPRL01. The sequence continues at coordinate 4,820 of DATIWW010000101.1, read as the reverse complement.
CGCAGACGCTGCAGCCCAAGTAGACGTCAGACCCCGGACGTCAGATGTCAGCCAGTACCGAGTAACGAGTACCGAGTTCCTCCCCACAAGTCAGAGGATTCAAGCATGGGATTCGTCAGAATCGGGACGAAGGCCGACCTGCCGGACGAGGGCCAGGCGCGGGAGTTCACCGTGGAGGGCAAGGTGCTCTGCGTGGCCCGGGTGGAAGGCGCGCTGGCGGCCATGGACAACGTCTGTCCCCACCGCGGCGGGCCCCTGGGCCAGGGCGTGGTGCTGGACGGCAAGCTGGTCTGTCCCTGGCACGGCTGGCAGTACGATCCCAAGACCGGCGAGTCGGCGCACAATCCCGGCGTGAAGGTCGCGGTCTATCCCCTGAAGATCGAAGGGGAGGACGTGCTGGTGGAAGTCTAGTTGTCGGTCGTGGGTCAAGAACCCAGTCGTTGGTCGTTAGTCGTTGGCGAAAACCCTAGCTACTGGCTACCAGCTGCTAGCTGCTTGACTCTGAGATGAGTCCCGTTACCCACTTTCTCGCGAGCTGGATGGTGGCCAACGCCGCCAAGCTGGAGCGCCGCGAGCGCGCCGCCGTGACCATCGCCGGCATCATCCCCGACCTGGACGGCCTCGGCGCCGTCGCCCAGGTCCTCACCCTGCACAGCGACCATCCCCTGATGTGGTTCTCGCGCTACCACCACCTGCTGCACAACCTGGCCTTTGCGGTGGTGGTGGCGGCGGTGTGCTTCGCGGTGGCGCGGCAGCGCTGGAAGACGGCGCTGCTGGCTTTCCTCGCCTTCCACCTGCACCTGTTCTGCGACCTGATCGGGGCGCGCGGCCCCGACGGCTACGACTGGCCCATCCCCTATCTGCTGCCCTTCTCCCGCGCCTGGGACCTGAGCTGGAGCGGGCAGTGGGGGCTGAACGCCTGGCCCAACTTCGTGATCACCGGCGCGCTGCTGCTGGCCACTCTGGTGCTGGCCTGGCGCAACGGCTACTCGCCCCTGGAGATGGTCTCCCAGCGCGCCGACCAGGCCTTCGTCGCGGCCCTGCGGCGGCGCCTCCCGCGCTCCGCCGCTCATCCCTCCTAAGTCGGCTGCCCGCCGCCCGGCGGTAGAATGGACTTACAATAGGGGCCTGCTCCTCGCGGGTGGAACGCCCACGATCGCCATGGTCTTCGGACGCACTTTCGACCGGCTTTCCAAGCCGGCGATGACCGCGCTGGCGCTGCTGCTGCTGGCCGGGCTGGGCTGGCTCGACCACCTTACCCGCTCCGAGGTGGCCTTCGCCTTCTTCTACCTGCTTCCCATCACTCTGGTCGCGTGGTACGTGGGACGCCGCAGCGGTTTGGGCTTCTGCCTCCTGGCGGCCCTGGTCTCCGTGGCCGCCAACTTCGGCGCGCGCGCGCTGTACGTCCAGCCTTTCTTCTTCTATTGGAATGCGGTGATCACTCTGGGGCTGTTCGTGGTGGTCACTCTGGTGGTGGCGGAGCTGCGGCGCGCCCAGGAGAAGCTGCGCGAGCTGGCGGAAACGGACTTCCTCACCGGGGTGCCCACGCGGCGCGCCTTCTGCGGCCTGGCCGAGCTGGAGAAGAACCGTGCCCGCCGCTACCTGCATCCCCTTACCCTGGTCAATATCGACCTCGACGACTTCCAGCGGGTGAATTGCGAGTTCGGGCACCTGATCGGCGACGCGGTGCTGCGCCTGGTGGCGCAGGTGCTGCGCAACAGCATCCGCCAGACCGATACCGTGGCGCGCGTGGCCGGCGACGAGTTCGCCCTGCTGCTGCCCGAGACCGGCCCCGAAGCGGCCCAGGCCGTGGTGGGCAAGATCCGCGAGGCGCTGCTGGAGACCATGCAGACCGGCGGCTGGCCCCTGACCTTCAGCATCGGCGTGGTCACCTTCGTCAGCGCCCCCGACTCGCTGGAGACCATGATGACGCAGGCCGGCGAGGTTTTGGACGCCGTCAAAGTCGCCGGCAAGAACGGGATCGAGCAGAGAGTGTCGTGAGAAAACTGCTGCAAGCCTTAGGCTTTAGGCTCTAAGCTGTCCTGTCCAGCTACTGGCTACTAACCACCAGCTACCTGCTACCAAGGAGGCAGTGTGAAGCGCGCGCCAAGACCCGCCATCGTATTGTTAATCGCCGCCGCTCTGGCGGCTACCGCCCGGGCCGACGTCAAGATCACCACCCGCAGTACCGCCATGGGGCACAGCTCCGAGAACACCGTGTACATCAAGGGGGCGCGGCAGCGCAGCGAGTCCGGCGACAACGTCACCCTCATGCAGTGCGACAAACACCGCATGGTCACTCTCGACCTGAAGAGGAAGACCTTCACCGTGATGCCGCTGGGTGAAGTGGCGCCCCAGGCGGCGGCGGCGCAGGCCGGGGTCACCGCCCAGGCGGCGGGCGGGACGCCGCGCAAGGGCGGCGTGGTCACCGTCACCTCCGCCAACCGCGACACCGGCGAGCGCCAGAAGATGTTCGGCTACGAGGCCCGGCACATCCAGAGCACCATGATCATGGAGTCCAGCCCCGACGCCTGCTATCCCATGAACATGAAGATGGAGAGCGACGGGTGGTACGCCGACCTCTCGCCCCGGCTCATGTGCGCTTCCTCGCCCATGATGGGCGGAGCCATGGGCGCGGGCATGCGTCCCGACTGCCTCGACCAGCGCCGCTTCCACTCCAGTGGCGTGACCCGGCTGGGCTATCCCCTGAAGCTCACCACCACCATGGCCATGCCCGGGGGCATGAACATGACCAGCACCACCGAGGTCACCGATCTCTCCAACGCCACCCTGCCGGACTCGCTCTTCGAGATTCCCCCCGACTTCCGCCAGGTGGGACTGTACAGCCGCGAAGCGGAAGGCCAGGCCGGACCGGAGGAGAGCGCCCCGGCGGAGGCTCCTGCCCCCACCGCTGCGCCCGCGCCCGCCGCGGCTCCCGCGCCCGCGGCCACCGCAGCCCCGGCCAAGGCGGCCGGGGTGGTGCGCGTAGGCGTGGTCGCCCTCAAGGACCAGACCACCCAGTCCCTGCCCACCGACAACCTGCGCGTGCTGCTGATCGGGGAGATCCGCAACCGCCAGGTGGACGCGGTACCGCTCGACTCGACCGACAAACAAGCCATCGAGGAGGAGGCCCGCAGCAAGGACTGCGACTACATCCTCTACACCGACCTGGGCCAGCTCGACCAGGGACCGGAGGCCAAACTGCCGATGCAGCTCCATACCATCGCCATCACCGGCGAGGGCGATTACCTGGGGCGGGTGGACTGGCAACTGTTCCGCACCGGCAAGACTCTGCCGGAGTGGAAGACCTCGGAGGCGGCGCGCGCCAGCGGCCTGAGCGTGAACGCGGTGGGCGATTCCGTGGTCAAGGAGGCCGGGGCGGTGGTGGAGGAGATCCAGCACCCGCACAAGGCGCCGGTGGCAGCCCCCGCGCCCACCAAGCCTCCGACGCGGCGCCGGCCGAAATAGCTGTGCAGGGCGGCCGTGCCGGCCGCCGCGACCAGCGACACGGCCGTCCTACACCCGACCTTCGCTCAAGAAGGAAACAGGCCCCGTTCGCCGCGGGGCCTGTCTCTCCCGGCTGGGCGGAGGTGCGGACCTCTAGCCCAGCAGCTTGAGGAAATTCTTGGGCGTGTTGTCGAAGCCGGGGAAGACGGCGTCCAGCTCTTTGTTCCCCAGGTGAGCGTACACCGCCTCGCCCAGCACGCGGCGGAAGTCGGTGGTCAGGGCCAGGTCGCGGCCCTCGTAGAGCTGCTCGGGGGCGAGGCCGGGCCAGTGCCCGTACACTTTGCCGCCTTTCACCGGCCCGCCCATCACGAACATGGCGTTGGCATGGCCGTGGTCGGTACCGCGGTTGCCGTTCTCGCGCGCCGTGCGCCCGAACTCCGACATGGTGATGACCACGGTGTCCTGGGCCAGGTCGCCCAGGTCGGTCCAGAAGGCGGTCAGTGAGCCGGAGAAGTCGCGCAGCAGGTTGGCGAGCTGCCCCTGGGTATTGCCCTCGTTGACGTGGTGGTCCCAGCCGCCGATGTCGGTGAAGGCGACCTCCACCCCCAGGTCGGCCTTGATGAGCTGCGCGGTCTGCCGCAGGGCGTCGCCGAAGCGTCCGCGGGGATAGTCGGCCCCGGGCGCGGGCGTGTAGCGCTGCGGGTCGGCCGCCTTCAGCATCTTGACCGCGTCGAAGGTCTCCTGCCCGGTGCCGTGCAGCACCGCGTCCACCGAGGAGTCGTACATGGCCTCGAAGGTGCTGGCCAGGGGCTGGGCCGCAGAGTTGCGCCCGCCCACCCCGAATTCGTTGATGTTGCTCAAGGCCACCGCCGGCTCTGCGCCCGAGAGGATGCGAGGCAGGTTGGCGGTCAGGGCCACCGCCCGGAAGGGGCTGGGCTTCTCTTCCTGGAGCGAGTGCACGCAGCGGTTGAGCCAGCCGTCCTCGGTGGACTTCACGCCCGGCGTACCCGATTCCATGTAGTCTTGGGCGTCGAAGTGGGAGCGGGTTGTATCGGGGGAGCCGGCGGCGTGCACGATGGCCAGGTGCTTCTGCTGGAACAGGGGCAGCAGCGGCGCCATGGAAGGATGCAGCCCGAAGAGGCCGTCCAGGTCGAGCACCGCTTGGCGCGGGATGGCGATGGAGGGCCGCATGGAGTAGTAGGCGCCCTCGCCGTGGGGCACCACGATGTTCAACCCGTCGGCCGCGCCCCGCTGGAAGACCACCACCAGGCGCTTCTTGCGCGCTCCCGCGGTGGTTTCCGCGGCGTACACCGCGCGCGTCAGGAAGCTGGGGATCGCGGCGGAGCCGACGATGGCCATGGCCCCGCCCTTCA
>DATIWW010000100.1:0-3607 GCA_035519175.1 Terriglobales bacterium | reverse complement strand
TACCTGGGCAACGAGCAGGTGACCCCCGACCAGCTCGAAGGACGCATCCGGGACCGCCTGGCCAACAAGGTGGACAAGCGCGTGTACATCAACGCGGACGCGCGCGCCAAGTACGGCGGGGTGGTGGAAGTAGTGGACAATGTCCGCGCCGCCGGCGTGGACCTGGTGGGGCTGCTCACCCAGCAGCGCCGGCAGGGCGCCGCCGCCGTCCGGCCCCCGGGCCAGTGAGAACGAGGCAGAGAGTGAGGTCATTTCCATGGCAATGACAATGGGAGGGGCCAAGGGCGGCCCCTCGGCCGACATCAACGTCACGCCCATGATCGACATCCTGCTGGTGCTGCTGATCATCTTCATGGTGATCACGCCGCTGACGCCGCAGGGCGAGGACGCGCTGGTGCCCCAGCCGCCTCCCCCCAACCAGCAGAAGCAGCCGCCCAGCCCCGACCGCACCATCGTGGTGCAGGTGCTGAAGTCGGGAGGCGGGCAGCCCACCCTCAAGATCAACCAGGACGACGTCACCTGGGCCGACCTCAAGAGCCGGCTGGAGGACATCTACAAGTCGCGGGCGGAGAAGGTGATGTTCGTCAAAGGCGATCCCGACGTGGACTTCCAGGACGTGGCGGTGGTCATCGATACCGCCCACGCCGCGGGGGTCGACAAGGTGGGCCTGATCACCGCCAAGATCGAAGCGGGACAGTAAAACCGGGAGCGCCGGGTGGGGTCCCCGGCGTCCCCTAGCATGGGAGAGGAAGGAATGAAGACAACCCTGCGACTGCTGGCAGTCGGGATGCTGACGGCCGCCTTGCTGGGCCTCACCGGCTGCAACAAACTGAAGGCGCGAGACCAGCTCAACAAGGGGGTGCAGGCTTACAAGGCCGCCCGCTTCGAGCAGGCCATCGAGCACTTCAAGAATGCCGTCGAACTCGACCCCAACCTCAGCGTAGCCAAGCTCTATCTGGCCACCGCCTACACCGGGCAGTACATTCCCGGGGTGGACAGCGAGGAGAACGTTCGCATGGCCGAGCAGGCCATCGATCAGTACAAAGAGGTGCTGGCCACCAATCCCGATTCCCAGTACAAGCTCACCTGCCTGAAGGGCATCGCCTCCCTGTACTTCAACATGAAGAAACTGGACCAGGCCCGCGACTACTATCGCCAGGCCCTGGTCGTGGACCCCAATGATCCCGAGATTTACTACTCCATCGGGGTGATCGACTGGACCGAGACCTACCAGGAGGCGGCGAAGGACAAGGCTCCCCTGGGCCTGAAGGTGGATGACGAGTACAAGAAGGACAAGGCCAGCGCCAAGGTTTGCCAGGACCTGAAGGCCGCCAACGAGCAGAAGGTGACGGAGGGCCTGGACGTGCTGCAGAAGGCGGTGGACCTGCGCTCCGACTACGACGACGCCATGGCCTACCTCAACCTGCTCTACCGGCGGCGCGCCGACATCCAGTGCGACGATCCCGAGGCCCGGGCCGCCGACCTGAAGACCGCCGACGAGTGGGTGGCCAAGACCATGGCCGTCAAGCGCCAGAAGGCGGAAAAGGCGGCCCAGCCCGGCGGCATCCACATGGAGTCGCCACAGTAGCTTTTCCCTCACCTCAGAACCCCAAGCCCCTCCGCGGAACCGGAGGGGCTTTTCATTGGGTCATCGGGCCATGGTTCAGGCTGGGCGGCGGAAGGGCAGGAGGGCGCGCAGGCGGGGATCGCGCAGGCAGAGGCCGGCCCACACCAGGATGCCGCAGACCAGGGCCAGGGGCCAGCCGGGGTCGGCGATGCGCAGGTGGGTGGCGATGGCGCCCCCGAAGTAGCCGGTCATGAGGATGGCGCCCAGCACCGCGGTGCGGGGAAGGGCATAGAGCAGGGCGCTCAGCACCTCGAGCACGATCATGGTGTGCAGGGCGCTCTCCTGCCAGCCGAACTTGACCATGCCCTGGACCATCTGCCCGCGGGCGAAGAACATCATGGCGGGACCCATCAGGATCATCAGCACGGGCAGGGCGCTGAATGCGCGCCCCGTCCAGGTCATCCAGGCGGGCTGGGCGGCGGGGGTGGAGCTGGTCATGGTTCGCTCCTCGTTCGCAAGAAGGATGCGCGGAGATTGTCGCACGATTCGGGAGTGCGGGGGGTGCCGTCCCTACGGGACTCGGTCTTTCACTGCATGCGTTCCCGGCGCGGAAGCGCTGGGCTATCGAATGGCGTCCCCGCGGGCAAAGGAGGGCGACGGAAGGAACCCTATCGCTGCCAGGGCCTCGGAGAGAATAGGGGTCCTTCGCTGCGGCTCGGCCGCCGTCGCTCCTTCGCCGCGCGCAGGATGACAAAGAAACGACAGCGCTCCTGAGCAGGCCTGAGGGCCGGCGCCAGCGTGCTACATCACATCCCTGCCGGTCTCGCGTCACAACGGCCGGGCTGGCGCTGCTGCTAGAATCAGGGGCTCGGAGAGGAGTGGAAACCCGCGGCGAGGGCGGGTCGCGCGCCATGTTCAAGAAGATCCTGGTGGCCAACCGGGGCGAGATCGCGGTGCGGGTGATGCGCGCCTGCCGCGAGATGGGCATCCCCGCGGTGGGGGTCTACTCCGAGGTGGACCGCCGGGCGCTGCACGTGCGCAAGTCCGACGAGGCCTACGGCATCGGCCCCGCCCCGGCGCGCGACTCCTACCTGAACATCCCCAAGCTGCTGGAGGTGGCCGCGCGCGCCGGCGCCGACGCCATCCATCCCGGCTACGGCTTCCTGGCGGAGAACGCCGCCTTCGCCCGCGCCTGCCGCGAGGCGGGAGTGAAGTTCATCGGGCCCACGGCCGAATCCATGGAGGCGATGGGCTCGAAGACCCACGCCCGCCAGATGATGCAGGAGGCGGGCGTGCCCATGGTGCCGGGGACGGCGCAGGCGCTGGGCTCGCCCGCCGAGGCGCGGGAGGTGGCGGGGCGGCTGGGCTACCCGGTGATGCTGAAGGCGGCGGCGGGCGGCGGCGGCAAGGGCATGCGCGTGGTGGCCGCGGCGGCGGAGATGGAATCCTCCTTCACCCAGGCGCAGAGCGAGGCGGAGCGCGCCTTCGGCGACGGCACCGTCTACCTGGAGAAGTTCCTGGCGAAGCCGCGGCACGTGGAGGTGCAGATCCTGGCCGACGAGCACGGCCACGCCATCTACCTGGGCGAGCGCGAGTGCTCGGTGCAGCGCCGCCACCAGAAGGTCTTAGAAGAAAGTCCGTCACCCATTGTGACCCCCGAAATGCGCCGCCAGATGGGCGAAATCGCCGTGCAGGCCGCGCAGGCGTGCGGCTACACCAACGCCGGCACCATCGAGTTCATCGCCGACCAGAACCGCAACTTCTACTTCCTCGAGATGAACACGCGCCTCCAGGTCGAGCATCCCGTTACCGAACTCGTTACCGGACTCGACCTCGTCCACCTGCAGTTCCACGTTGCCTGCGGAGAAAAACTCCCGTTCACGCAAGATGACGTCCAACTCCGCGGGCACGCCATGGAGTGCCGCATCTACGCCGAGGACCCGGACAACAACTTCTTTCCCTCGCCGGGGAAGATCACGCGGCTGCTCTATCCCGCGGGCCCGGGCGTGCGCGTGGACAGCGGCAGCTACGAGGGCTGGG
>DATIWW010000099.1:0-4692 GCA_035519175.1 Terriglobales bacterium | reverse complement strand
TTCTTGGCCGGAACCTCACGGGTGACGCTGCGCCCGTCGGCGAAGTCGTCGAGGCGCAGGCGGACCACTTCGTCGCTGGCGCCCAGAAAGGTGAGCGCGGGATCGATCGAGCTGCCGTCCACGCCGTCTTTGAGCAGCAGGTTCCACTTCCCTTTCTCCTGGCCCCAGCGGAAGCCCACGCTGCCCAGCGGCATCTTGGGCCGCTTGCCGGCGGCGTCGAACATGAGGAACTTCCACTCGCCGTTCTCCACGTCTTTGTACTGGCTGAGGCGACTGGCGCGCAGCAGTTGCCCGGCGCGATAGACGCCGTCCTCGGGCTCGAGCTCCACCAGGTAGGGCGCGTCGGTGTACTGCCGCGCGTAGTCGAGGAAGTACGGGACCTTCTTCTGGTGGTGGAATTCGTTGAGCAGGACGTGGTTGACGGCCATCCACCAGGCCCCGTCCTGGCCGGCGTTGATGGCCACCCACTCGTCGGCGTACTTGGCCACCTGGTTGAAGTCGGGAGCGAAGACCCACATCTTGGAGCCGTTGTGGCGGGCCTCGGCGGCGAAGTGGCAGTCGGGGGTGCGGGTCATGTTGAGGTTCGAGCCCACCACCGCCAGCAGCTTGGCGTTGTACCAGTCGGCCGACTCTTGCACGTCGGTCTGCTCGCCCCAGGTCTCGGGCGAGGCCGGTGGCAGGTCGCTGTACCAGTCATAGAAAGAGAGCGAGACCCCGCCCATGAGCTGCAGCATGCGCGCCCCGGAGGCGTAGCTGATCATCGACATCGCGGGGATGGGGGAGAAGCCGGCGATGCGGTCGGGACCGTAGGTCTTGATGGTGTGGATCTGGGCGGCGGCGATGAGTTCCAGCACGGTCTCCCAGTCGGCGCGCCGGAAGCCGCCCTTGCCGCGCGCCTTCTGCCAGCGCGCCCGCGACTCCGGCTTCTCCACCATGGACTTCCAGGCGTCCACCGGATCGTCGTGCTGGGCGCGCGCCTGCTTCCACAGGTCCAGCAGCGCACCTCGGCAGTAGGGATACTTTACGCGCAGCGGGCTGTAGAGGTACCAAGAGTAGGAGATGCCGCGCTGGCAGCCGCGCGGCTCGTAGGGAGGCAGGCCGTTCTCCAGCATGGGATAGTCGAGCCCCTGCATCTCCCAGGTGACGATGCCGTCCTTCACGTGGATCTGCCAGGTGCAGCCGCCGGTGCAGTTCACGCCGTGGGTGGAGCGCACGATCTTGTCGAACTGCCAGCGGTTGCGGTAGAACTCCTCCCAGCTGCGCAGCTTGGGATCGGCCTCGTCCCTGATCCAGCGGATGGCGTCGCGCGTTTTCATGGCTCTCTCCGATCTGTGTGGGCGGGATGCTCCTGGCTCTCGCGCACGCGGCGCACCAGCGGACGGCGCACCGCCCGGAAGCGCCGCTTCCAGACCGCATCCAGGGAGATCAGGCCCAGCACCATCCCCCCCAGACCGATGAGGAAGAAGTTGAGCAGTGAGGCGGAATCGGGCTGCGTGCCGCGCCGGGCGGAGTCCTCGAACAATGCGGTGATCGCCAGAACCTCCTCCGGCTTGAGAGGATGGGCGCGGAAGACCGGCTGCATGGTCGGACTGGCGGGCGCCAGCAGCCATGCGCCCGTGCCCTTGCGTCCCTGCAGGCGCTCATAGACCAGCGTAAGGTCGGGGCCGAGGCGCCCGCCGCCCAGCCCGCCTACCCCTGAGATGGTGTGGCACGACAAACAAGGCGGGCCGCCGTTGGCCAGCGGCGCATTGCCCAGGAAGAGATTCTTCCCCTGCACCACATCCTGCGGTGTGAAAGGACGGTTGCTGAGCTGAGTGCCCGCGAACTGGGAACGGTCCAGCTTGGATTCTGCCTCGATCATGTCGAGCAGCAGTTCGGCCTGCGCCGGGCTCATGCCCGCGACCGTGGGCATCACCACGCCCCGCGCCTCCTGCTGAAGCTGCAAGGCGTAAGCATCTCCGCTGTCGATGGTGGCCTTGGGGTTCTGCATGTACTGCACCAGCCAGGCGCGGTCCTTGCGCTGGGCAACGTTCTTCAGGTCGGGGCCGGTGAGGCGCCCACCGCCGATGGTGTGGCAGCTGGCGCAGTTCTGGCGGAAGTAGTCGGCGGCAGGCTGCTGGGCGGCCAGCGGCGCAACCAGCAGCAGCAGGAGAGGTGCGAATCTGAGCTTCATGGTTGCTGACCTCCCGGGCGGTGGGCGGCCGCCCCGGCCGCAGGTTCGAGCTTGGTGCGTCGGGGAGGACGCTCGTCCACCGGCGGCATGGGGCGATGGATGCGGTGAGCAGAGATCTCCGCCAGGGTGGTGGCTTCCAGGAACTGGGCGTAGGCGGCTCGCACCTTCTTCCAGCGATCATGCGCGGCGCAGGCATTGTTTTCATCGCAGGGACGGTGGCTGCCCAGCACGCAGGTGGGCCGTGTGACCGGCCCCTCGAAAAGCTCGACTACGTCGATGAGATGGATAGCGTCCGGCTGGCGCAACAGCCAGTAGCCGCCGCCGGAGCCGCGGGCGGTGGCCACCAGTCCCGCGTTGCGCAGCGCGAGCAGGATCTTGGAGAGATAGTTGGCTGGGATCTCGGCTTGCCCGGCCAGCTCGCGGCCGAGCATGGAGCCGCCGCGGGGCAGCCGGGCGAGGTGGGTCAGGGCACGCAGGGCGTATTCCGAGGTGGTGGAAAGCATTGTTGACCTGTAGATGAACAAGTCAAATACTCCTGCCTTCCCGCTCCGGTCGGTGACGCAAGTCAAGGGTCGATGTGATGCAGATCACATCGGAGTGCTAACCGACGCCCCTAAGTCGTCCAAAGAGAACAAGTTGAAGGTCTTGGCGGCGTTTCAGAGCCGAATTGACTTTTCGTCGCGGCACCGCATGGTGTTTTCACGGCTTCTCGCGGGTGTGACCGAAGTCATACCTCACCGCGGGCGCCGCTCCTAGGCTGGGTCAGTACGGAGGAAGCCATGGTCATCACCGAGAACAGCAGCGTGGCCGAGATCGTGAAAGCGGTACCGGGCGCGCGCCGCATCTTCGACAAGCACGGGCTGCACGGCTGCGGCGGGGAGCACGGCCCCAGCGAGCCGCTCTCCTTCTTCGCCGCCGTTCACCAGGCAGATCTGAAGGGGTTGCTGGAAGAGCTGAACGCGGAGGCACAACGGCCTCAGGCGGAAGATCCCCACGCCTACAGCGAGACGCTCCCCGACTACATCTACCGCCGCTTTTTCAAGGCGGGCGTGGCGATCATGCTGACCGTGGGCGGCCTATGGGGTGCGGTCAACCTGCTGCAGATCGCGCTCAAGAAGAACTTCCTGCAGTTGTACCTGCTGCCCGCGATCCACGCACATGCGCATGCCATGGTCTTTGGCTGGGTAGGGCTGTTCGTGATGGGCTTCGCCTACCAATCGTTCCCGCGCTTCAAGAACACCAGCCTGTGGCGTCCGGAGCTGGCCAACCTCAGCTTCTACCTGATGCTGACCGGGATCGGGACGCGCATGGCGGGCGAGCTGACCGCGCCCGCGGGGCTGGCCTACGGGCTGGGAGCCATCGCCGCGATCACCGAGCTGGCCGCTATCGTGATCTTCCTGGTGGTGCTCTTCCGCACCGCGCGCCAGTCGGTCGAGCCCCGCAACCGCTACGAGAAGTTCCTCTTGGGGGCGTTCTTCTGGTTCCTGGTGCAGGCCATCCTGAGCGACGTCTTCTTCTTCGCCAAGATCACGGCATCCACCCAGGACGAGCTGATCCACCGCATCGCCCTGATCGACGGGCCGCTGCGCGACCTCCAGTTGCTGGGCTTCGCCGCGCTGATCATCGCCGGGGTGAGCCAGCGCTTCGTGCCGCTGGTCTATGGGCTGGCGAAGCCCAAGCGCGACCGCCTCGACCTGATCTTCTGGCTGATGAACGGCAGCCTGGTGCTGAACGTCGCCTGCTACGTGGGACTGCTGAGCGCCATGTTCTTCGGGGCGACGCGCCAAGTCCCCCTGGGCTCCGTGGCCGGGCTGGAGCTGGCCTACCTGCTGATGCCGGTGTGGGTGCTGCTGCTGGTGCGGCAACTGGGCATCTTCTCCCGGCCCACGCAGCCCGACCGCACCTTCAAGTTCGTGCGGGCCGCGTATGTGTGGCTGTTGATCTCGGCCGCCATGCTGCCCCTGTTCATGATGTACGGCGTGCTCACCCACCAGGGCTTCGCCCACAGCTACATGGGCAGCTACCGCCACGCCTTCACCGTGGGCTTCATCAGCCTGATGATCATGGGCGTGTCGGCGCGAGTGGTTCCCATCCTCGCGGGCGTGGACGCCAAGAGCCTGAGCTCGCTGTGGGGGCCCTTTGTCCTGCTCAACCTGGGATGCTTGGGGCGGGTGACGCTGCAGATCGCCACCGACTTCGTGCCCCGGGTGGCTTATCCCCTGGTGGGTGCGACCGGGTTCATTGAGATCGCGGCACTGGCCTGGTGGGGTTGGGAACTGTGGCGGGTGATGAACCTGTCGAAGACCCACCGCGCTGCGGTGCTGCGCCCGCCGCAACTGGTCACGATTTCACGCTAAGGGCAGCTTCTTCTTGGAGAGTTGGCGTCCCCGACGGGATTTGAACCCGTGTTACCGCCGTGAAAGGGCGATGTCCTAGGCCGGGCTAGACGACGGGGACGCGGTTGAGGCAGGAACTGCCAGGCGGACACCTGATGGTAGCAGCGGCTTGCAAAGAGTGTC
>DATIWW010000098.1:0-6519 GCA_035519175.1 Terriglobales bacterium | reverse complement strand
GCTTCCCCATGGCTGGGTCCCACTGGAAGTGCAATCCCCGCAACACTCCCCGGTTCGAGCACGAGTGGTTGTCCTGGGGAAACTCATCCGGCAGGCCGAGTTCGCGGAAGCGGTCGGCGCGGAAGGTCTCCATAAAAAAGCCGCGGGCATCCTCATACACCTGCGCGGTCAAGACCACGATCTCGTTGAGGTGGACTGATTCGATTTCGAAGGGCATCAGCGAGCAGCCTCCTGCGCAGGCGCCCGCCCCGCGACCTGACGCATCACCTCCGCCAGGCCGTCTTCCCAGCGCGGTGGCTGAAAGCCGAAGGTGCGCGCGATCTTCTCCTTGGACAGGACCGAGTAGCGGGGCCGCGAGGCAGCCGCCGCGTATTCCGCGCTGGTGATGGGGAGCACCTGCGCGACCTTGAGTGTCGCTCCCAAACCGGCACTCCCAGCTTCCGAGAAGATGGCTCGCGCGAACTGGAACCACGAAGCCTGGCCCGCGCAGCCCGCGTGGTAGATCCCTGCCAGGCTCTGGGCGCGCTCGTAAGCACCGGGCCCGCGGCAGGCGCGCAGAATGTCGAGCGTCGCCTCCGCCACCGCCGCGGCAGGGGTAGGCGTGCCCACCTGGTCCGCGACCACCTTCAGCGTCTCCTGCTCGCCGCCGCGCCGCAGCAGGGTGAGCAGGAAGTTCCTGCCGCGCGCGGCGTAGACCCAGCCCGTGCGCACGATGAACCAGGCGCCGCTAGCGGCCGCCACCCGCTCCTCCCCGAGCAGTTTGCTGCGGCCGTAGACGTTGAGCGGCCCGGTGGCATCCTCCTCGCCGTAGGGCGTGGTCTTCGCGCCATCGAAGACGTAGTCCGTGGAGTAGTGCAGCAGGATGGCTCCACAGCGGCGAGCCTCCTCCGCGAGGATGGCGGGGGCGTCGGCGTTCACGCGCAGGGCAAACTCGGGTTCAGCTTCAGCGCGATCCACGGCGGTGTAAGCGGCTGCATTCACGACGATGGCCGGCTGCAGAGCGCGCACGGCCTCGCGCAGCGCAGGTGCAGACCCCAGGTCCAACTGCGAGCGGCGGGGGGCGGTGACCTCGCCCCACTCCGCCAGCCGGGAGAGCAGCGCCGAGCCTACTTGGCCGCTTCCACCCAGCAACAGGATCCGACTTGTCCGCGAAGCCGCCAAAGACCTCTCAGCACGCGCAGCGCCAGCCATGGTACTAGAAAACGCTTCGCCCGGAACCGCGGGGCTGGGACCCCGCGGCGCGGATCCCCGGCTAAGCGCGCTTGGCGAAGACAAACACGATATTCTCGTTGACTCCGTGGCTGCCCAGGAAGAGCAGGATGCGCCGCACCCCCGATGCCGCCCGGCCTCTCCAGCTCCGGCTCGCCGAAAAGCCGCGCACCTGCATGCGCACCAGACCGAGGTCAGGTTCCAGGGCGGCTTGTAGAGACAGGGGGCTGAAGCTGCGCACATGGCCCCAGCGATGGAAGACCTTGCCGCAGTCGGGACAGACGATCATCTCCTCGCCCAGCTTTTCCTCGTACGGCACCGTCCCGACGAAATACCCCCCCGGCTTGAGCACGCGGGCGATCTCGCCGACGCCGGCGCTGAGTTCCTGATCCTCCAGGTGCTCCAGCACCTCCGAGGCAACCACGAAATCAAAGTAGCCGGAGGGAAAGGGGATCGCCGACACCAACGCCCTTCTGGCGTCGACGCCCTGCTTCCGCAACGACTCCACCGCGGCTTCCACTGGGTCGATAGCGCAGACCTGGAAGCCGGCCTTCTGGCAGCGAGTCTCGAAGTAGCCGTTGCCGACCCCGATGTTCAGGACACTGGGGGCTCGGGAGGCGCGCCTCTTGACCAGTCGAAAGAGGTACTCCAGGCGGGGCGCGGCGCCCGAGAAGACAATGACTCCCGCTCCCTGGTAATGGCTCCAAATCTTCTCCGGGAAGACCATCGGCGCTGCATCTTACCATCGCCCTCCCCCGCGTGGACAACCGCGCCGATCCAGCCTCCTCACAGGGGAAGGGGAACGGCCGTGTGGCAACCCTTGATCAGGAAGCCGCCCCCGCAGGGCAGAACGATGATTTTCTCCGGCTTGCCGGCCAGGAACTCGTCCACCGCCAGAGTAGCGCCGGGACAGGTGGTGAAGCCATAATCATCGCACACGATGATCCCACCCTCCTGCATGCGGGGATAAAAGAAGGCCAGGCTGTCGCGCGTGGGCTGGTAGAGGTCGACGTCGATGTGCACGAAGGAAAATCTCCGCTCGGCGACCTCAGGAAAGCGCTCTGGGATCCATCCCGGATGCCAACTGAGCCGGCCCGCCGACTCCAGGTTGGCCCGGGCCGCCTCCAGGCTGGCGGCCAGGCCTCCCTTGGTCCAGTAGCTGCCGTCCTGAGGGGAGGGAGCCGACAGCCCTTGGAAGGAATCGAAGAGGAAGTGGGTACGTGGAGGGTTGGAACCTCCCTGCAGCGACCGGCAGATCAGGTAGGAGGTGGCGCCTTCGAAGACTCCGCACTCGGCGGTGTCGCCGGGTAGGCTGAGCACCAGGCGGGCCAACTGATACACCATCCAACGGCGTTGCGTGTTCAGACCCGCAGACTCGTGGAAGCGCTCCAGGTACCGGTTGAACCCCGGCTCCTCCCACCATGTCATCTCCGGCCAGTGGAAGCGGTAGGAGGGAGCCAGCCTGCGGCCGATGCGCCGCAAGAGGGAGAAACGCATCTCCTGGCGCCTTACCGGGCTGCCCAGTCCCTGGAAAAACCGTGCGATTCGTTTCAGCATAGTGTCTGGCGATAACTCAACGAAGGAGGCGTTCCACTTGCGGAACACGCATACCAAGGCGCGAGCCTTGGCACGCACATTGTACATAGTCCCTCACCGGGCCAGGGCCCAGTCGAGCGGAAACCCGTAACTCGCAGAATCTAAACACATTACCACACTTTGGTATGTGAAGCATGGGCTGGGAACCGGCGGCAGTTGCGCCGCGGCGTTTCATTCCCGGAACGCCGATCTTTTTGCTTGCTCCTCCGCCCGAAGTGGGATTAAATGTCCGGCACACAGGGTACAACCCAGACCATTCCGCGGTCACGACCGACGCCCCTCAAGGTGACCGTTTGCCGGCGGGCAAGAAGGCGCCTGCGGCCGTGGAGTCGGGGCAATCTCATGCAGGCGTTGGGACAGCGCCGATCTGTCTGCTTGGAACGGAGCCACAACGAGTCGGCGAGGCATCGTCACAGAATCGAAAGACAAGGAGAGTTCAGACAACATGAAGTTGATGAATGCAGTCAAGCTGCTAACGATGGTCACCCTGGGGACAACCATGCTGTATGCGCAGGCCACTCGCACTTGGGTGTCGGGCGTGGGCGATGATGCTAATCCCTGCAGCCGCACGGCGCCCTGTAAGACCTGGGCCGGCGCCATTTCCAAGACCGCGCCCGGCGGCGAGATCGATGCCCTGGATCCCGGCGGCTTCGGCGCGGTCACCATCACCAAGGCCATCACCCTGGACGGCGGTGGGGGCCAGGTGGCTTCCATCCTGGTCAGCGGCACCAATGGGCTTATCGTTCAGGCCGGCGCCAACGACGTCGTGACCCTGCGCCACCTCCGCTTCAACGGGATCGGGACCGGGTTCAATGGCATCCGCTTCCTGGCCGGCAAGAGCCTCAACGTGGAGGACTGCTTTATCTTCGGGTTCACCCAGAATGCCATCGACATCGCGCTCAACCAGGGGACTCAGGCTCGAGTGCATGTCATCAACACGGTGATCAACAACAACGCCGGCGTGGGCATCCGCGCCGCTAACGCGGTCGTACCGGCGGTGCAGGTAGGGATCGAGGATTCCATCATTACTGTCGATAACATCGGCATCGAAGCTGCCCAGCACAGCCGCGTCGTGGTGAACCACTCGATCACCGAACATGCCACCAACGACGGGATGAAGGCTGACGATGCCACCACCGGCGATGCCCAGTTGGCGGTCGAGAGTTCGGAGTCGACCTTCAATGCCAACGGCATCACCGCAGGGGCGGGCTCCTCGGTCAACGTTGGCGGGTCCAGGATCATCAACAACGGCAGCTGCAGTCTCAACAACAGCGGAGGTACCCTCTTCTCCTTTACGCAAGGTGGTGCCGGAACCAATCGTGTTTCCGGAGCCACTTGCGGGACCATCACGCCTTTGCCCCAGTAGCCAGGTGAGACAGCTTACGGGGCCGGGCGAGTTTCGTCCGGTCCCGTATTCCTTTCTGGCGCCAGGGAGGATGTAGACTCTCTGTCGCAGGCAGGGGCTCCAGGCCGGCTTCCTGCGCGGAGAACCTGGCGGGTGAGATTCTCGGTCGTCACCGCGACCTACAACCGCGCCCACACTCTGGGGCGCGTGTACGAAAGCCTGCTCGCCCAGACCTTCCACGACTTCCAGTGGCTCGTGGTGGATGACGGCAGCAGCGATGGGACCCGGGAGCTGGTGGCCTCCTGGAAGGCCTTCTTTCCCATCCGCTACTTCTGGAAGCCCAACGGCGGCAAGCATACCGCTATGAATCTGGGCGTGGCGGCCGCGGAGGGAGAATTCCTGGCGTTCGTGGATTCCGACGATTGCCTGCTGGCCCACGCCCTGGAGCGCTTCGATCACCACTGGCGCCGGATCCCCGATCCCGTGCGCTTCTACAACGTGCTGGCCCTCTGCTCCCGTCCCGACGGCGCCATCGTGGGCAAGCGCTTTCCGGCCGAGGTGGTAGACACCTTCACTCTGGCCGACACCCTGCGCCTTCTCGGCCCCGGCGACCGCTGCGGCATGAACCGCACCGCCGCCCTGCGGGAGTTCTTCCCCTACCCGGAAGAGGAGCGCTTCTGCCCGCCCGGTCTGATCTGGCACCGCCTGGCAGGCAAGTATGCGACCCGCTTCGTCGATGAGCCCCTGATGATCGTTCATGCCAGCCCCGACAGCATCACGCGCCAGAGCGCCAGGCTGCGTGCCTCCAGCCCGAAGGCCACGCTGACCTACTACCGGGAGGTGGCGCTGGCGCCGGCCCCCCTGCTGATCCGGCTGCGGGCGGCCGTCAACTTCTGCCGCTTTGCTGCGATCACGGCTTACCGGAGACTCCGCGGGCGCCCGTCCTGATCACGACCCTTGCCTCGCTTGGAAACTCAGCCGGGGAAGCGTTTAGTATAGGAGCGGTGTCGCCAGATCATCCGCAGGAGAGTGACAGATGCCAGCGAAGAAGCAGCGGCCGGCGGCGCGGCCGGCCAAGCCCAAGCCGGCGGCGCGGGGAGCGAAGAGCTCAAGGAACAAGCCTTCTCGCAAGGGCGTGGTCCCTCCGGGTGAGAGCCTGCTGATCGACGTGGCCCGCACCCTGGGCACCACCCTGGGCGCCCTGGCCGCCCGCTCCAGCCGGGCTGCGCAGCGGCTTCGCATCGGAGGCAAGAGAAAGCGCTCCTAGCGCGTCCTTCCCCATGCGCGCCGAGGTCGAACAGGCATTCCACGCGCTGCAGCAGAAGCAGCCCGCCTCCCTGGAGCGGGCGCTGGCCCTGCTGCAAGACACCGTCTTCTCCTTCAGCATGAGAGTCTGCGGCCACCGCCAGGACGCCGAAGACACCATGCAGGAGACCTTGCTGCGCGCCGTCCCTCAGCTCGGCAAGATCTCCAGCCCCCAGGGCCTGGCCGTCTGGCTCTACAAGGTGGCGCGCAGCCGCTGCCTCATGAGCCGGCGCAAGAGCAAGTTCGCGCCGAAAGTGAATCTATCGCTTGAAGAGCTTCTGCCGGACCGCCAGGAACTGGAGTCGCTGGCCGCGGGCGACCATCCCACGCCCGAGGCGGCGCTCCTGCGCGACGAAAACGCCGCGCGGCTGCAGGCCGCGGTGCACAGGCTGCCCCCGGCCTATCGCCTCATCCTGGTGCTGCACGACATGGAGGAACTCTCCGCCGCCGAGATCGCCCGCATCACCGGGCTGCGCGAGCCCACGGTGCGCGTGCGCCTGCATCGCGCCCGCGTCTTCCTGCGCAACGAATTGGCAGGGGCAGGGAAGCGGCGCCCCCGGCGCGCTCCCCGGCCGGCGCCTTCCGCCGCTCGCCCGCGCCGCTGCCGCCAGCTCTTCGCCGCCCTCTCCGACTACCTCGACGACGCGCTGGACGACACCATCTGCGATGCCCTGGAAAAGCACTTGGACGGCTGCCAGCCGTGCGAGGCCTTCCTCACCAGCCTGGAACAGACGGTCGCGCAGTGCCGCCACTACCAGCCGGGAGGCCCGAATCGCAGGCTTGCCGCCCAGGTCCGGCAGGAACTGCTCGCGAAGTACCGCCTAGCGCTGCAGTCCGCGCCTCGCAAGAACTAGCCTCTCCCCTGGTGCGGGCGCGCCCCTGTGACGCTCATCACAGCTTTCCCGTTCACAACTCCTTGAGACTGAAACGGTTGAAGAGGCCCGGTGTGCCCCAGCGGCCACGCTGAAAATCCCTGTAACGAAATTCAGCAGGCTGCATTTCTTCGCTGAAGGGTTTCTAAGGAGGCGGCAATGATAGAAGCCAAGGTCACACTCACCCAGCCT
>DATIWW010000097.1:0-10440 GCA_035519175.1 Terriglobales bacterium | reverse complement strand
CATCGTAAATACCGGGACCGCCTCCGGCGTGTTGGCTCATCTCGACACCATGACCATCCCCTCGGTCTTCGTACTCAAGGACTTTCATCGCCAGATGGACGACGCCATCGTGGTGCGGCGGCTGCGCGAGGTGGCGCAGGACTTCGCTCACCAGCGGCGCACCATGATCCTGACCGGCCCCAGCGTGACCGTGCCGCCGGAACTCTCGAACCTGGTGGAATACGTGGACCTCGCGCTGCCCGACCGCGAGCGCCTGCGCCAGATCATCCAGGAAACCTTCCACCGCCTGGCCGGGATGTATACCCTGAAGTCCGCCCTGGACGAGGAGGGGTGGAATGCGGTCGCCTCCAACCTGCGCGGCCTCACTGAGGAAGAGGCGGAGCGGGCCGTGGCCCAGGTGATCGTGAAGAACTACGGGCTGATGCCTCCCTGCATGACCGAGGTGCTGGAGGCCAAGAAGGAGATCCTGCGGCGCACCGGGATGCTGGAGTTCGTGGACGTGACCAGCTCCATGGCCTCGGTGGGTGGCCTGGAGAACCTGAAGAAATGGCTGCAGAAGCGCGCCGGCGCCTTCGCCGAGGACGCCCGCAGCTTCGGGCTGGAGCCCCCGCGCGGGCTCATCATCATGGGGGTACAGGGCTGCGGCAAGAGCCTGTGCGCCCGCTCCATCGCCGGCGAGTGGAAGCTGCCCCTGGTCCGCTTCGACAGCGCCGCCGTCTTCGACAAGTACATCGGCGAGACCGAGAAGCGCATCAAGAAGCTCTTCGATGTGGCCGAGGAACTCTCGCCCTGCGTGTTGTGGATCGACGAATTGGAAAAGGTCTTTGCCGGCAGCGCGCCGGACTCCGCCTCGGTGGACGCTGGCGTCTCCTCCCGCCTGCTGGGGTCCTTCCTCTCCTGGATGCAGGACCGCAAGTCGCCCGTCTTCGTGGCCGCCACCTCCAACAACGTGAACGCGTTGCCTCCGGAGCTGATCCGCAAAGGCCGCTTCGACGAGATCTTCTTCGTCGACCTGCCCAACTCCGCCGAGCGGCGGGCCATCTTCGGCCTGCAGGTGGCACGGCGCAAGCGCAACCCCGCCGACTTCGACCTCGATCGCCTGGCCGGCGCCAGCGCCAACTACTCGGGCGCGGAGATCGAGGCCGTGGTGCAGTCCGCCCTGTACGCCTCCTTCAGCGAGCACAAGCCCATGACCACCCAAAGCCTGCTGGAGGAACTGCAAAACACCGTACCGCTCTCCGCCACCCGCTCCGAAGACATCGCCGAGTTGCGCGATTGGGCCCGCGAGCGGGCCGTCCCGGCCTCCTTGCCGGAGGGCGTGCACCCCGACCGGCTGCCGACCTAGGAACAAGATCAAAGCCTGTCCAGTCAATAGGTTAGCGTCTCAGTCGAGGCCTCCTTGACTGGCCCTGCGGAGCGGGTTACGCTATCGCCAATGGTAGCCCCGCCTCGTGGCGCGTACCTCCACCTGGTTCTCCAGCCCACTCCGACAATCCTCGCTGTGCCGGGCAGGCGGCGCAAGCGGGTCCACCGAGGGCGCCTCCGGGAGTCACGTTGAAGAAGAACATCCAGATCACCCCCAACATCGAGACCCTGTTCGGCACCCGGGACGAGAACCTGCACCTGCTCGAAAATGGACTCAATGTCGCCATCGACCTCAAAGCCGACTCCATCGAGATCGAAGGCGCGGCCAAGGACGTGGCCCGCGCCGAGCAGGTCTTTGCCGACTATGCCCACCTCCAGCGCAGCGGTCACACCTTCAATAATGGCGACCTGGCTTCCATGCTGCGGCTGGTAGCGGGAGACGCCACCGCCACTCTGCGCGGCCTGGCCGAGGCCGGACGCCAGCGCTCTGCGGGCAAGCGCCCAGTCCAGCCCAAGAGCCAGAACCAGCGCCGTTACGTCGAGGCCATCGAGAAGAACGACATGGTCTTCGGCA
This sequence comes from Terriglobales bacterium, assembly GCA_035519175.1. Taxonomy (GTDB): domain Bacteria; phylum Acidobacteriota; class Terriglobia; order Terriglobales; family Acidobacteriaceae; genus DASPRL01. The sequence continues at coordinate 8,501 of DATIWW010000097.1, read as the reverse complement.
TCGGCCCGGCGGGCACGGGCAAGACCTATCTGGCCGTGGCCATGGCGATCTCCGCGCTGGTGGCCAAGCGGGTGAACCGCATCATCCTGGCGCGCCCGGCGGTAGAGGCGGGCGAGCGCCTGGGCTTCCTCCCCGGCACCCTGCAGGAGAAGATCGACCCCTACCTGCGCCCGCTCTATGACGCCCTCTACGACATGCTGGAGCCGGAAAAAGTGGACCGCTTCCTGGAGAAGAACATCATCGAGATCGCGCCCATCGCCTTCATGCGCGGCCGTACTCTCAACGACTCCTTCATCATCCTCGACGAGGCCCAGAACACCACTCCCGAGCAGATGAAGATGTTCCTCACCCGCATGGGCTTCAACTCCAAGGCGGTGATCACCGGCGACATCACCCAGATCGATCTGCCCAGCGCGCGCCGCAGCGGCCTGTTGCAGGCCATCGACATCCTGAAGGAGGTGGACGGCTTGGCCTTCTGCTACTTCAACGAGAGTGACGTGGTGCGCCACCACCTGGTACAGCGCATCATCCGCGCTTACGACGAAGCCAAGACGGCCGAAGAGCAGCAGATGCCTCTGATCGAGAATGGCGGCTCCCGGCCCGTCGGCCGGGGTAGCGAATCCAAAGAGTAGAATGAGGCGTGCGGGTGCAGGCCCTCCAGTTCCTTTTCGGAGATGCCGGTGGTGATCCTGGAGAAGAAACTCGAGGGAGTGAGCGTCGCCGCCCTGGCGCGTTTTGCCGCCCGCGCCCGCCGCGCCGCGCGACTGCACGGCGAAGTCGCGGTGCTGGTGGCCGGAGATCGCGCGCTGCGCGCCCTCAATCGCCGCTTCCGCCGGAAGGACGAGCCCACCGATGTCCTCTCATTCCCGGCCGCCGGTGACGGCCTGGCCGGCGACATTGCCATCTCCGCCACCACCGCAGCCCGCAACGCCCGCCGCTTCGGGCATCCCCTGGCCGACGAGCTGAAGGTCCTCATCCTGCACGGGATGCTGCACCTTGCCGGCTATGACCATCAGCGCGACCACGGCGAGATGGCGCAGCGCGAGGAGAGCCTGCGCCGCTCCCTGGGCCTGCCGGCCTCGCTGATCGGCCGCACCCGGCGGCGGGGGCGGAAGGACCGGCCATGACCCACCTCAGCTACGCCATCTTCCTCGCCGCCGGCGTCCTGCTGCTGGCCGTGCTGACCCTGGTCTCGTACGTGGAGCGCATCTACGCCGAGATGGGCAAGTTCCTCTCCCGCAACTTCGAGGAGAACATCGAGGCCTACGAGCAGCGAGTGGAGCCCCAGCTTGCGGTGAGCCGGGCGCGCGCCCAGCTCTCCATGTCGGTGCTGGCCCAACTCACCACCGCCGCCCTGGCGCTCATGATCGCTTACACCGTCTTCCGCGATGCCCGCTGGAGCGGCGCCGAGATCGCCGAAGCCGCGGTGGGCCTGGTGCTGATCATCATCCTCTTCAATCGCCTGATCCCCTTCATCCTTTTCAGCCGTACCCGGGGCGAGTGGCTGGTGGCCCTGGTGCCGGTGTTGCGGATGCTCATCTACCTCGCGCTGCCGGTGACGCTGCTGCTGGGATTTGGGCTCTCGGTGGCGGCCCTGGCGGAGGCGCACCCGCCGGAGGAGCCGGAGCCCACCGAGGCCGTGGACGCCCTGATCGAAGCCGGGCAGGAGGAAGGGATCCTGGAGGAGAGCGACCGCGAACTCATCCAGTCGGTGGTGGAGTTCGGCGACAAGACCGTGCGCGAGGTCATGACCCCGCGTCCCGAGATCGTGGCCGTGCCCATCACCACCACGGTCGAGCAGTTCAAGGACTTGCAGCGCACCCGCCCCTACTCGCGCGTGCCCGTGTACCGCGGCAGCATCGACCACATCGCCGGCCTGGTACTGGCCCACGACGTCCTGCAGGTGCCCGACAGCGAGGCCCGCACCACGACCATCGCCGGCATGCTGCGCCCCGTACACTTCGCGCCCGAGGTCCAGCACGTGCGTTCCTTGCTGCGCGAGTTGCAGAAGGAAAACAGCCACATGGCCATCGTGCTCGACGAGTACGGCAACACCGCCGGTGTGGTCACCATCGAGGACATGGTGGAAGAGATCGTGGGCGAGATCCGCGACGAGCACGAGGCCAAGCCCGACGTGGTCAAGGAGAGCGAGGGCTCCTACGTCGTGCCCGGCAACCTGGATGTGGACCGCTTGGACCAGCTCTTTGGCGTGCGCCTGGAGGGGCGGGAGGCGGCCACGGTCGCCGGCCTGGTCAGCGAGATCCTGGGATGCATTCCCGCGCAAGGCGAGGTGGTGGAAGAGGGCGGCTTGAGCTTCGAGGTGCTGGAGTCCACCGACCGCCGCGTGGAGCGCCTGCGCATCCGCGCTCGCCCCCCGGCCCCGCCGCAGGCCGCGCCCGAGCCCGCCCGCAAGCCCGCCAAGCCGCCGCGGCAGCGCAAGTCGGCGAGGGCCTGAGCCCGGATGTCCTTCCGCTCCGGCTTCGTCTCCATCATCGGCCGCCCCAACGCCGGCAAGTCCACCCTGTTGAACGCGCTGGTGGGGCAGAAGGTGGCCATCGTCACCCACAAGCCCCAGACGACGCGCCATCGCATCCAGGGCATCGTGAACCTGGAAGCGCGCCCGGGCCGCCCCGCCGGGCAGGTCGTTTTCATCGACACGCCCGGCGTCCACCGTCCGGAATCGTCGCTCAACCGCAAGATGATGCGCGAGGTGCAAGAGGCGCTGGAGAGCCGCGATCTGGTTCTGCTGATCGTCGATGCCAGCCAGTCCATGGGCGCCGGCGACCGCTTCACCCTGGACCTGGTGAAGAAGGTCGGCGGGCCGGTCTTCCTGCTGCTCAACAAGATCGATCTGATCGAGAAGGGCAAGCTGCTGCCCTTGATCGACCGCTACAGCCAGCTGCACTCCTTCCAGGAGATCATCCCTATCTCTGCCGCCAAGGGAGACGGCCTGGACCTGCTGCTCGACAAGGTGGCGCAGGCCCTTCCCGCAGGCCCGCGCTACTTTCCCAAGGACCAAGTGACCGACCAGCCCGAGCGCTTCCTGGCGGGGGAACTGATCCGCGAGCAGGTCCTGCTGGCGACCCAGCAGGAGCTGCCCTACGCCACCACCGTGCGCGTGGAGCAGTTCGAGGAATCCCCCAAGCTGACCCGCATCGCGGCGGCGATCTACTGCGAGCGCGAGGGGCAGAAGGGGATCCTCATCGGGCGCGGCGGGGCCATGCTCAAGCGCATCGGCAGCAACGCCCGACGGGAGATCGAGGGCTTGTTGGGCGGGAAGGTCTTTCTCGAACTGTTCGTCAAGGTGCAGCCCGGCTGGCGCGACTCGCGCGAGTTCGTGGAAGAACTGGACTGGCGGCGCCAGTTGGAGGATCTGGCTGGGAACGAGGACTCCTCCGACGACGCCTAGGACGCCCGCGCGGACTATTCTTTCACCGCGATGCCCAGCGCCTTCATCTTGCGGTAGAGGTGGCTGCGCTCCAGGCCCAGCACCTCGGCCGTGCGGCTGACGTTGCCGTGGTTCTCGTCCAGCTTCTTCAGGATGTAGTCGCGCTCATAAGCGGCCCGCGCCTGGTGCAGGGTGGAGAACTCTCCCGCCGCGCGCCGGCTGCCTTCGCGGTAGACCAGCGGCGGCAGGTGGCGGCGGTCCAGCCGGAAGACGGTGGGATTCATGATCACCATGCGCTCGATGACATTGCGCAACTCGCGCACGTTGCCCGGCCAGGCATAGCGCATCAAGGTGTCGATGGCGTCGTCGGTCATCTCCTTGAGCCGGCGGCTGTAGGTGGTGGAAAACTCCTTCAAGAAGTAGCGCGCCAGCAGCGGAATGTCCTCCCGGTGCTCGCGCAGCGGCGGCACGTAGAAGGGGATCACGTTCAGCCGGTAGAAGAGGTCTTCGCGGAAGTTACCCCGGGAGATCTCCTCCTCCAGGTCCTTGTTGGTGGAGGCGATGACGCGGGTGTCCACCGTGATGGCCTCGTCGCCACCCACCGGGGTGAAGCGCTGCTCGTCCAGGGTGCGCAGCACCTTGGACTGGGTCTTCAGGCTCATGTCCCCGACTTCGTTGAGGAACAGCGTTCCCTGGTCGGCCCTGGCGAACTTGCCCTGCTTGTCGTGGGCGGCGCCGGGAAACGAGCCCTGGCGGTGCCCGAAGAGCTCGCTCTCGATCAGGTCCTCGGGGATGGCGGCGCAGTTGACCTCGACGAAAAGGGCGTCCTTGCGCAGGCTCTGGGCGTGGATGGCCAGCGCCACCAGCTCCTTGCCCGTCCCCGACTCGCCATAGATCAGCACCCGCCCGTTGGTGGGCGCCATGAGCGCGATCTGCTGCCGCAGCGCCTTCATGGGCACGCTCTCGCCCACGATCACGCTGCGCGACTGCACTTGCTTCTTCAGCTCCCGGTTCTCGTCGCGCAGGCGGCGCGCCTCGGCAGCGTGCTTCACCAGGATGAGCGTCTTTTCCAGGGAGATGGGCTTCTCCAGGAAGTCGTAGGCGCCCAGCTTGGTGGCCCGTACCGCGGTCTCGATGGTGCCGTGGCCGGAGATCATGATGACCTCGGGGGCGTCTTCCAGCTCTTTGATCTTCTCCAGCGTCTCCAAACCGTCGATTCCCGGCAGCCACACATCCAGCAGCACCACGTCCACAGGATGGTTCTTCAGCGTCTCCAGGCAGGCTTCGCCGCTCTGCGCGGTGAGCGTCTTGTAGCCTTCATCCTCCAAGACACCCTGCAGCGACTGGCGGATCCCGGATTCGTCATCCACGATGAGGACGTTATGCATGGGGATGGGCGGGCTGGCTCACCGATTCTGCGGCCACCGGCAGTTCCACGATGAAACGGGCTCCCAGGGGCTGGTTCTCTTCCACGCGGATGGAACCGTGGTGGTCTTCGATGATGCGACTGACGATGGCCAGCCCCAGGCCCGTGCCCCGGCGCTTGGTGGAAAAGTAGGGCAGGAACAGCTTCTCTTTCAACTCTCGGGTCACGCCGTGCCCGGTGTCGGCGACCACGATCTCCACCGCCTCATGGGCATCGACCAGCGCCGTCGAGATGTGCAGTTCGCGCACCAGGGAATCCTGCATCGCCTCGGCGGCGTTGTCGACCAGGTTGGCCAGGGCGCGCTTGATGGCCTCGGCATCGGCCATCACCCGGGGCAGACCGGCGGCCAGGTCAGTACGCACCAGGATGTTGTCCAGACGCCCATTGAACATGGCCAGCGAGCTCTCCACGATGCCGTTGATGTTGGCGGGCTGAGGCTGGGCAGCGGGGAAGCGGGCCAGGGCCGCGAACTCGTCGACCAGGGAGCGCACCGTCTCGACCGCTCCTTCGATGGTCTCGGCGCAACTGCGGATGATGCCCAGGGACTGCGGGTCGGGTTCGGCGTCGCGCTCCAGGTGGCGGCGGATGCGCTCCGCCGAGAGCGCGATGGGCGTCAGCGGGTTCTTGATCTCGTGGGCGACCCGGCGCGCCACCTCCCGCCACGCCGACTGCTTCTGCGCCTTCAGCAGGTCGGAGAGGTCCTCAAACACCAGCACCCAGCCCAGGCGCTGTCCTTCGTGCTCCAGAGAGGCCACGGTCACCGCCACGTTCAGCTTGGCGCGCTGCGCTACGATCTCCATCTGGCTGGTGGTCATGCCCATGCGGTTGGCCTTGCGCACCAGGTGTTCCAGGTCGCTGACCACGTCCTCGGGAAAGAGGTCGCGCAGGGTGGAGCCGGCGGCGGTCTTGGGCAGCGAGATGGAGTTCGCCTGCGGGCTGAAGATGCGGGCGAAGGCGGGGTTGCTGTGGGTGACCCGGCCCTCCGCGTCCAGCGAGAGCACTCCCGTGGGAATGCTCTCCAGAATGGTCTCCATCTGGCGCCGCCGCTGTTCCAGTTCGACGTTGGCGCCCGCCACCTCACGGCTGGAGGTCTCGATCTGCCGGCGTCCCGCCTCCAGCTCCTCGGCCATGCGGTTGAACGACGAAACCAGTTGGCCGAGTTCGTCGGTCGCCGGCACCTCCACCCGGTACTCCAGGCGCCCGCGGGAGATCTGCTGCGTGGCCTCCGCCAGCGCCGCCACCGGGCGGGTCACCAGCTTCGAGAGGAACAGCGCCAGGTAGGTCGAGAAGAACAGCACCACCACCGTCAGCAGCAGCAGGATGAGCATGAAGGTCCGCCGCACCAGCTTGCGCTGCTGGCTGAGTTCGGCGTAGCGCTGCTGGCTGGCCTCGATGCGGTTCAGCGCGGCGCTGTAGTTGGGCGGCAACGGCATGGCCACCAGGATGCGCCCGTGTTCGTCCACCGCCGCTACTCCCAGCATGTACTCTCGCCCTTCCAGGGTGAAGGGGTGGAAGTGAGGGGCCGCCGAGTCTTTCCAGTCGGGGAGCTTGGAGCGCAGCATTCCCCAGGGCTCGGGATTATGGAAGCTGGCCATGGCATCGTCATCCACCAGGGCCAGGGCGAAGCCTCCCTGCAGGGTGGGCTCGCGCTGCCGCAACTCGTTGATGACCCCGGAGTAGTTGCCGCTCTGGAAGGCGTGCTGCACCTCCGGGGCGGTGGCGATGCTCTGGGCCTCGGCGCTGGCATTCTGCCCGGCATAGTCGGCCAGCAGCGCGGCGATCTGGCCTGAATCCTCGCGCAGCTCCTCCACCGGCCGGGAGAACCACTTGTCGATGGAGCGGTTCATCACCTGGTAGGCGAAGATGAACAGGAAGATCACCGGGGTCACGGAGAGCAGGAGCGCGCCCATCACCATCTTGGTGCGGAACTTGGAGCCCAGCACGCCTCCGCGGCGCTCCGCGTAGAGCTTCAGCAGGTTGCGTCCCAGCACGAACAGGAGCGCCACCAGCAGCAGGAAGACCAGCAGCGAGAGGGCGGTGAACAGCAGCGTCTGCTCGGCGGTATCGGGGCGGAGGAAGGTCAGATTGAAGGCGGTTTGGGAGAACACCACCGCCAGCAGCACGGTGACGCCGATGGTCAGCGCTACGACCAGGGCCTTGCGATGGGGAGGACGGATTGGGGTGTCGGGAGACACGAAAACGACCGCGGCCGGGGCGGCGCCGGCAGGCGGGCCTCTTCCGCCTTTGCTCCGGTGCGCGGTGCCCCTCATTATAGACCGGGGGGACGACCGCCCGAGTGTCGCGCTTACCGCCGGCGGCCACCGGCCGGCAGGAAGGGCTCCAGGGGACAACCCGAGCACTTGGCCTCCCCCTTCAGGCAATGGCGCTTGCCGAGCTGGACGAACAGGGCGTGGTACTCGTTGTACACGCGGGCTGCGGGTGCCATCCGGTCCAGCCTGAACTTGTGCCGCCGCGCCTGGGGACTGCGGGGCGCCTGCGGCGCCGGCTCGTGGCGCATAGCCTCTTCCACCAGCGCCCGGATCTCTTCGTAGCCTGCCTTGCGCGGCAGGATGCCGTGGCGATGCAGCACCCGGTGGGTGTAGGCATCCACCACGAAGGAAGCATGCCCGCCGGCGTAGAGCAGGATGGAATCGGCGGTCTCGGGCCCAACGCCGTTGAGTTCCAGCAACTCCCGGCGCAATTCCTGAGTGGGGCGCGCGAACACACGGGCCAGCGAGCCTCGGTAGCGGCGGTCCAAGTAGGCGACGAAGAGCTTCAGCCGGCGGGCCTTCTGCCGAAAGTACCCGGAGGGGCGCACCAGCCGCTGCAACTGCCGGAGCGGAGCTTTCCGGATGCCGGCTGCGCTCAGACTCCTCGCAGCGCGCAGGTTGGCGAGAGCCCGCTCTACGTTGGTCCAAGCGGTGTTTTGGGTGAGGTAGGCGCCGACGATGACTTCGAAGCGGGTGTGCGCTGGCCACCAGTCCTGCGTGCCCCAGGCTCGCAGCAGAGCCCTGTAGTAGGAGCGGATGGCGGCGGTCCTGGGGCCTTTCACGGCGACATTGTACCGGGCTCGCGCACCGGCCGCTGCCGCTTCCCATCCGCGCTCTCCCCACCGGCGAGCGGTGGTACCATGAACGCAGCAGTGGTGCCGGAAGAGTTATCAGCCAGGGCTGGTCGACGGTTGACAATTTCTGTCACTCCGCATAGGATTCGCCCAAACTCGCAATGTGTGTTCTGTCCCTGAATTGACTCAGGATAGCCGCGTCTTCGGGGTGTGTTTGCAGCTTGACTGGGCACGGCAAGCGGTCGGATAGGGAGTCCACAAGGTAATGTCGCAACGGCTCGGCGATCTTCTGGTCAAAGAGAAGGTCATCACATCGGAGCAATTGGAGCAGGCGCTCAAGGTGCAGAAGGACACGGGCGCGCGCCTGGGCTCGGTGCTGGTGAAACTCGGCTTCCTCTCCGACGAGGATGTGACCAATTTCCTTTCCCGCCAGTACGGCGTGCCCGCCATCAATCTCTCCTACTTCGAGATCGATCCCGCGGTGATCAAGCTGGTCCCCCATGAGACCGCGAAGCGCTACCAGATCCTGCCCCTGAGCCGCGTGGGTGCGTCGCTCACCATTGCCATGGTGGATCCCACCAACGTCTTCGCCATGGACGACATCAAGTTCATGACTGGTTTCA
>DATIWW010000096.1:0-2981 GCA_035519175.1 Terriglobales bacterium | reverse complement strand
AGCATCTCGCGCGCCACCTGGGCGTAGCGGGGCTCGTCGGCGCCCAGCAGCCCGAAGGCCCCCAGCCCGAAGTAGAAGAGGAAGGCGACGAAGGCCGCCACCGTCAGCACTTCCACGAGTTGTCGGCGGTTGTTCATGGGGCAGGAGAGCGGCGGGTCGCGCCCGTCAGCGCGCCGCCGCGTCCCCGCGGGAGCGCAGCGCGCGCACCACTCCCAGCACGCTGATGACCGTCCAGGTCACTTCCATGATAGCGAAGCCGGCCTGCAGCGGGCGCAGCGCGATCCAGGCCAGGATGGCGGCGCCCACCAGGTTGGCCAGGTTGTAGAAGGGGCGGCGGGCGTCCAGCCAGCGCAGTTGGTGCCCCACGTAGGCGCACAGGATCAGCAGCGCGCCCACCAGCGATACCACTTGGGTTGCCAGGGAGATGTGCATGGGATCAGGAGTGGGGCGGGCCGGCCTGGCAGCGCAGGCGCGCCTGCGCCAGCACGCGCTCCGCCGCCAGCGACAGCGGGCCCGCCACGCAGCACCCGCTGGCGCAACAGTGCCCGCCGCCGCCGAAGATCTCGGCGATCCCGGCCACGTCCACTGCGCCCTTGCTGCGCAGGCTCACCCGGAAGTGACGGTCGGCCAGCTCGCGGAAGAACACCGCCACCTCCACCCCGGCGATGCCCAGAGCGTAGTTCACCAGGCCCTCGGCGTCCTCGTCGAGCGCGCCCGCGCCCTCCACCTCCTCACGGCTGACGTACATCCAGGCCAGCGCGCCCTCGCGGTGCAGGTTCGAGAGCGCCGCTCCCAGCAGCCGCACCTTGGAGGTGGGGCGCGAGAAATAGACGTTCTGGGCGATGCCCACCGGGTCGGCGCCGCACTCCACCAATTCGCGCGCCAGTTCGAAGGTGGCGGCGCTGGTCCCGGGATAGCAGAAGGAGCCGGTGTCGGTGAGCAGCCCGGTATAGAGGCAGGTGGCCATCTCGGGCGTGACCTTCACGCGGGCGGCGCGCGCCAGCCGGAAGATCATCTCGGCGGTCGCGCACGCCCCCGGGTCGATCCAGTTGACGTTGGCAAAGGGCTTGGCGCTCTGGTGGTGGTCGATACTGATGAGGAAACGTCCCTCCAGGCCCTCCAGGCGGGTGCGGGCCACGCTGTCGCACTCCAGCAGGATGGCGGCGTCGTAGCGGCCGTTGATCGCGGAGGCCTGCACCACCGCGTCGGCGAAGGGCAAGGGGCGATAAATGACCGGGACACCGTCGGAGAGCACCACCTGGGCGTCCTTGCCCAGGGCGCGCAAGAGCTGGCAGCAGGCCAGCACCGAGCCCACGGCGTCGCCGTCAGGACGCGCGTGCGAGGTCAGCAGGAAATGGTCCCGCCGCCGGATGCTGTCGAGGACTTCCTTGATCCCTGTATTCTTCACAGTCGTTGGTCGTTGCTCGTTGGTCGCTGGCCGCTCTCTCAGAAACATCCCGCGCGCAGCGAGGGAGCCCTATAACCGCTCGGCCTTCGCGCTCTCTGCGCCCTACGGTGGCGCAGCCCTGCGCGAAGGATCTCGCGCGCGGCACCAAGGCTCACTTCTCCTTCTTCTTCACGCGCTTCAGCAGATCGTCGATTCTATCGCCGTACTCTTGCGACCTGTCCAGTTGAAAGAACAGTTCGGGAGCGCGGCGCAGGCGCAGCCGCTCCATGATCTCGTGGCGGATGAAACCCTTCGCCGCCTCCAGACCTTGCAGCGTGCGCTCCGCCTCCTTCTCGTCTCCCGGCACCGCCACCAGCACGTGCGCGCTCTTGCCGTCGGGGGCGAGGCGCACCTCACTCACCGTGGCCAGCCCCACCCGCGGGTCCGCCAATTCCCCCTCCAGGATGGCCACGATCTCGTCGCGGATGGCGTCCGCCATCCGCTCCCGATGATGCTGCGCCCCCCGCTGCTCCGGCATGGCCAAGACCCGAAGATAAACCGATTAGGATAACAGAATGGAAGGCTGCAGCCTTACCGCACTTTGAAACCTCGAAACTCTGAAACCTTGAAACCTTCTCAGAGGTAGTCCACGAACGTATCCACGATTTCCGCGCCGTGGTTGTTGGCGATGCGGGTGGCCTCGCGCTCCACCTTCTGCATCAGGCCTTCCAGGTAATCGCGCGAGCCGGAGATGGAGACCACGCCCAGCGTGGCCCGCTGCCACAGGTCGGTCGCATCCAGCTCGGAGACGGAGACGTTATAGCCGGCGCGCAGCCGGTCCTTCAGGCTGCGCAGCACTTGCCGCTTGTCCTTGAGCGAATGGGCCGCTTCCAGACGGAGTTCGAGCGTGAGAAAAGCGATCACGGTGGACAAAAGTGGATAGTGGATAGTGAATAGTGGATAAAAAAGCCGCACTCGACCCGCTATCCACTATCCACTGTTCACTATCCACTCAAGCAATTGCTTCGGCGGCGATCTTCTCGGTGACGAAGGCCTCGATCACGTCCCCGATCTTGATGTCGGCGTAGTTGGAGATGGTGATGCCGCACTCCAGGTTGTTGCGCACCTCGCCGACGTCTTCCTTGAAGCGGCGCAGCGAGCCCACCTTGCCCTTGAAGATCTGCACGTTGTCGCGCAGCAGCCGCACTTCCGCGTCGCGCTTGATCAGGCCGTCCTGCACGTAGCAGCCGGCCACCATGCCCACCTTGGGGATGCGGAAGGTCTCGCGCACCTCGGCGCGGCCCAGGTAGGTTTCCTTGATGGTGGGCTCCAGCAGCCCGGTCATGGCCTTTTTGATCTCGTCCTGCAACTCGTAGATGATGGAGTGCAGGCGGATGTCCACCTTGTCCTGCTCGGCCAGTTCTTGCGCCTTGCGCTCGGGGCGCACGTTGAAGCCGATGATGATGGCGTTCGAGGCCGAGGCCAGCAGCACGTCGGACTCGTTGATAGCGCCGACGCCGGAGTGGATCACGCGGATCTTGACCTTGTCGGAGGAGAGCTTTTGCAGGGTGTCGGTGAGGACCTCGGCCGAGCC
>DATIWW010000095.1:0-9972 GCA_035519175.1 Terriglobales bacterium | reverse complement strand
CCGGGTCTTCCTTGACGGCCAGGTGTGGGAGTTTCCGGTGCAGCCCGCCGGGGCCAGCATCCCGCGCTTCGACCTGGACGCCGCGCTATGGGCGCTGGCGCAGGAGGCGGGCGCGGACTGCCGCCAGGCCACGGTCGTCGCGGCCCGGCAGAATGGCGGGTTTCTCGCCGAGACCAGCGCCGGCAGCTATCACGCGCGCGCCCTGATCAATGCCTCCGGACGCTGGTCCAATCTCCTCTCTCCGGGACGCCTCCCGGCCCGCCCCCCCCACCCGCGCTGGCTGGGGGTGAAGGCGCACTTCCGGGAAGCCTCGCCTTCTCCCTCGGTGGACCTGTACTTCTTTCCCGGCGGCTACTGCGGAGTGCAACCCGTGGCGGCGGACCGCGTCAACGCCTGCGGCATGGTGCGCAGCGATGCCGCCACGACCCTGGAGGCAGTCCTTGCCCGGCATCCGCAATTGCGCGAGCGCAGCCTCGCCTGGGCGCCGGTGACCGAGCCGGTGAGCACCTTTCCCCTGATCTTCCGCAAGCCGGCGGCACGGCAGGGAGGGATGCTGCTGGCGGGCGATGCCGCCGGTTTCGTGGATCCGTTCGTGGGCGACGGCATCTCGCTGGCATTGCGCGGGGGCGTTCTGGCCGCGCAGGCCTTGGCCGGCTTCTGGGCGGGCCGCGTCTCCCTGGAGGACGCCGCGCGCAACTACGAGCGCGCTTACCGCCAGGAGCTGGCGCCGGTGTACGGTGCGGCTTCGCAGTTGCGCCGGCTGGTGGCCCTGCCTCGCGTGCTGCGCGCCCCGGCTCTCCGCCTGCTGAAGTCCAACGCGCTGGCCCGCTACTTCCTGCGCAAGACGCGGGCCGTCCCCACGACCTGACCCGGCGGAGCCCTCAGCGCACGGCCAGGACTTCGCGCACGTTGTCGCGGGCCAGGAAGAACTTCAGGGAAGCGAATCCGGAGAACAGGTTCTCGATGTGGCGGTTGTGGAAGACGCGCTGCAGGCGGTAGTGCGCGCCCGGCTGCAGTTCCAGCAGCTCCTCGCCCAGGATGTGGTAGCGGTAGTGGGGAGCGTCGGGCCCGGCGTCGCGGGTATGGAAGAAGGCCAGCAGCGCGCCCCCGGGCCGCATGGCCTCTCCGATGCGCTCCACCGCCGGCCGCACCAGCGGCTCGTGCAGGTAATCGCAGAGATCCCAGCACAGGACGCCGTCGAAGCGCGGCCCCTGATAGGTGAGATTGCTCCGCAGGAAGCCTTCGACGTCGAGGATCACCTTGCCCTCTTTGCTGCGGCCCAGGGTGAGGGCGGGGTCGCTGGCGGCCAGCAGGACATCCTCGCTGTAGGTGTTGTGGCCCAGGCCGGTGAGGCGGGTGATGTTGGTGGACGAAGTGGGTCCCAGGTCGAGGATGCGCAGGCCCTCGCGGCCCGCCAGGGCGCGGCTGAACTCCAGCAGCCCGCTGGAATGGCGAAGGATGCGGTCGGGCCCGCGAGGCACGGGCGCCGCCCGGCTGGAAGCGTCCTCGGCGCCGTGCAGCATCTTGGAACGGCCTTGCGTCACTCGAACCCACAGACCCAGGGGCCGCCCGCCGTGGCGGGGGGCGCGGCTCGGGCTAGTTCTTCGGCTCCAGCAGCGACGACTGCGCGGTCGCGGCCGAAGTGACCGTGGCGGCCGGGGTCGCGGAGGCGCCGGCGTGGGCGGCGGCGCCCGCGCTCTCGCGGCGGGACTCGCTCTTCCCGCCCTCCTTCTTGGTGATGTCGATCGCACCTTTGAAGTAGGCGCCGTCCTCGATCACGATGCGCTGGGTGGAAATGTCGCCGACCAGGATGGCCGATTTCTTCAGTTCCACGCGCTCGTTGCCGAAGACGTTGCCGTCCACCTTGCCGTGGATGACCACGTCGCGGGCGTGGATGTTGGCGCGCACCCGGCCGTTAGGCCCGATGATCAGGCTGTGGTCGCGCAGTCCGACGTTGCCCTCCACCTCGCCGTCCAGGTAGAGGTCTTCGCTGCCCGAAAGCTCGCCCTTGATCAGCACCGACTTGCCGATGCTGGCGACCTCGGCGCGGTAAGCGTCCAGCGAGCGCGCCGGCTCCGCGGACCGGGCCTCACGCGGCGGGGTGTAGGACGCGGCCGCGGGCGTAGCGACCGCGGGAGGCGTGGCCGGCGTACCGGGCTTCTCATCGCGGGACTTCCACATATGTGCTTTCTCCTGGGCTCTTCCTCAGCCAGACTTTTTCGGGATCATGGGCCGCAAGGGAACGGGCCGCGCAATTTCCCGGAACAGAGTCGCTGAGAAGGACTATACCCAACCTGCGCGAATCCGGCCAAGGGTTTTTTGGGGTTCCTAGGCGCGGAAGCTCTCCTTGCGTACGGTCAGGCGATCGAGCCGTGATTCCCGCACGGCGTAGCCCATCCCCGGCCGGTCGGGTACCTCGATCAACCCCTGCGGTGTGACCTCGACCTCGGGCTCGACGATGTCTTCCGTCCAGTAGCGCTTGGAGGCGGAGACGTCGCCGGGCAGGCGGAAGTTTTCGAGGGTGGAGAGGGCGATGTTGTGGGCGCGGCCGATGCCGGCCTCCAGCATGCCCCCGCACCAAACGGGGACGCCGCGGGCCTGGCAGAGGTCGTGGACCCGCCGCGCCTCGCGGAAGCCGCCCACCCGCCCCAGCTTGATGTTGACGATGCGGCAGGCGCCCAGGTCGAGCGCCGCTTCCGCGTCGCGGGCGTGGTGGATGGCTTCGTCCAGGCAGAGGGGCGTGGCCAGTTGCTTCTGCAGGCGGGCGTGGAGGTAGAAGTCGTCCGCCCACAGCGGCTGCTCGATCATGAGCAGGCGGAAGCGGTCGAAGGACTTCAGGTGCTCGGTGTCGTCGAGGGTGTAGGCGGTGTTGGCGTCGCAACTGAGCAGGATCTCGGGCCAGCGCGCGCGCGCCGCCTCCAGCACCTTCACGTCCCACCCAGGCTTGACCTTGAGCTTGATGCGGCGGTAGCCGGCAGCCAGTTCGGCGGCGATCTTCTCCATGAGCCTCTCCACCGTTTCCTGGATGCCGATAGAGACGCCGCACTCGATCTGCCGTCGCGAGCCGCCCACCAGCTTCCACAGCGGGATGTTCTTCTGGCGGGCTTCCGCGTCCCACAGGGCGTTCTCCAGTGCAGCCTTGGCCATGCGGTGGCCCTTGACCTGAGAGAGCAGGGTGCCGCAATCCCCCGCGCTCCCCAGTTGCTTGCCCAGCAGGGCGGGCGCCAGGTAGTGGATCAGGACGTGCCAGGCGGTGTCGGTGGACTCCTCACTGTAGAAAGGGTGCTCGCCGGCCGTGCACTCCCCCCATCCCGCCACGCCCTCGCAATGCGCGGTGACCAGCAGGATGCGACGCTCGGTGGTGCGCCAGCCGCTGGTCTCGAAGGGATGCACCAGGGGCATGCGGATCTCGCGCAGCGTGATGGCTTCGACCTTCATCTCTCACCCGCTGGCATACGACCACTTCTCATCCCAGTGAGCCAGCAGAAACCTGCCGTTGCCCTGGGGGTCGCGCTCGTATCCCAAGGCGGCCAGGGAGTCCGCGAAGGCGCTCTGAAACTGCTCGCGGTTGCGCAACTGCACCTCGCGGGCCTTGGCTTCATCGGCCGGCGCCTTGCGCCAGGCGTAGATCTCGGCGGGCACGGCGATGCGGCGCTCCGGCGGGAAGGCGGGGCGTGCGCCCGTCTTCAAGAGCGTCTCCACCCGCCGCGAGCGCAGCCACCACTCCGCCACCAGGCGGTCGGTGGGCAGCGAGCCGTGCAGCGGCGAGGAAGTGATGCCGTACTGGTTGACGTAGTAGCGGCGGGCGATGGCCCCCAGCCGCTCCAGGTTGAGGTAGGCGTTCTTGATCTCCAGCGGATCGAAGGTCCATTCGATCAGTTCGACGCCGCGAGCCAGGGCGTCCTCGCGCTGGAAGAGCTTCATGCGCCGTCCCAGCCCGAGATTGCGGTGGTCCTCGCGCACCGCCAGCATGTGGGAGTGGAGGTAGGAGTGGCCGTTGCGAGTGCCGGGGACGGAGAGCGCGAAGCCCACCAGGTGGCTGCCCGCGAAGGCCCCGATCACCTGTCCGCCCACCTTCTCGGCCACCACGAACATGCGCAGCGGCACCAGCTCGGCGTCGGAGAAGTGCCAGACCTCCTTTTGCAGGTCGACGCAGGCGTGGAACTCCTCGATGCCCTTGCAGGCGCGGATCAGCACGCGATCGGCAGGAGCGGGCATGGGGCTCAGCGTCCGCCCTCCTGCTGCTTGGCCTGCTGCCACAGCGCCTCCATCTCTTCCAGCGGGGTCTCCGGCAGCCGGCGGCCGCGGCGCCCCAATTCCTCTTCCAGCCACTGGAAGCGGCGCTTGAACTTGCGGTTGGTGCGGCGCAGCGCCGACTCCGGGTCCAGCGAGAGGTAGCGGGCGATGTTCACCAGCACGAACAGCAGGTCGCCGACCTCGTCCTCCAGGCGCGTCCTCAGCTCCTCCGGCACCGCTTGGCTGCCCGCGCCGGCGACCCCGCGGGCGAGAGGCCGCGGACCCGGCGCCGGGAACTCTTCCAGGTGCTTCTTCAATTCCGCGGTCTCTTCGCTGAGCTTGTCGAAGAGGCTCTCGATGCTGGGCCAGTCGAAGCCGACGTGCGCGGCGCGGGAGCTGAGCTTGAAGGCCTCCAGCAGCGAGGGGATGGCCGAAGAGACCCCGGCCAGCACCGACTCCGGGCTGACCTGGCCCTGGGGCCTCTTGCCGCCGCCGGCCGCCAGGCGCTGCTCCTTCTCGCGCGCCTTGAGCGCCTCCCAGTTGCGCAGCACGTCGGCCGGGGTCTTGGCCTCGACGTCGCCGAAGACGTGGGGATGACGCGCCACCAGCTTGTTGGAGAGGCGCTCGAGCACGTCGCCGATGGTGAAGCGCCCCTCCTCCTGCGCCATCTCGGAGTAAAACAGGACCTGCAGCAGCAAGTCGCCGAGTTCGCTCTTGAGTTCGTCCCAGTCGCGGTTGTCGATGGCCTCCAGCACCTCGTAGGTCTCTTCCAGGGTGTAGGGCTTGATGGAGTCGAAGGTCTGTTCACGATCCCAGGGACAGCCCCCGGGGGCGCGCAGCCGCGCCATGATGGAGACGGCGCGCTCGAATTGTTCTCCCGTGCTTGGCATGATTCCCTAATCTATCCGACTGCCGGGGCAAATCCAACCCGGGCCGCGGCCCGAATCGGGAGCCCGCCCTGCCTTGAGGACAATCCCCTTCGCTGCCCGCTGTAGTAGACTTTAGAATCGGAATAGAAGGCCTGGCAGGTGTGCGCCTGTCCAGCAGTGGCCCGTGAGCTTCCTCCCCAGGTGCGATCATGAATAGCTCTTCCAGCAAGCAGCCTGCCGGTTACGTCACCTTCCTCCTGCATTCTCACCTGCCCTACGTGGTGCACCACGGCACCTGGCCCCACGGTCTGGACTGGCTGAACGAGGCCGCCGCGGAGACCTATCTGCCGCTGCTGCGCGTCCTGGGCGAGCTGGAGCAGGAAGGCCGGGCGCTCAAGGCCAACGTCAATCTCTCGCCCATCCTGCTGGAGCAGCTCTCGCACTCCACCTTCCAGGAGGAGTTCCGCGACTACCTGAAGCAGAAGGTGGAAGCGGCCCAGCAGGACGAGCGCGAGTTCGGCCAGCAGGGCGAGAAGCACTTCGCGGAGCTGGCGCGGTTCTGGCAGCGCTTCTATCAGGAGCGGGCGCAGCAGTTCGACGCCCTGGACGGTAACCTCGTCGCCGGCTTCCAGCACTTCTACGACTCGGGCGCCATCGAGATCATCACCTGCGGCGCCACCCACGGCTACTTCCCGCTGCTGGGGACCGACGCCTCCATCCGCGCCCAGGTGCGGGTCGGGGTGGAGACCCACCAGCGCTACTTCGGGCGCAAGCCCCGGGGCATCTGGCTGCCGGAGTGCGGCTATCGTCCCGCCGGGAGCTGGCGTTATCCGGTGGCTGTGAACGGCAGCGCTCCCCCCAATCCCTTCCCCCGAGAAGGCGTGGAGCAGATCCTGGCCGAGGCGGGCATCGAGTACTTCGTGGTGGACACCCATCTGGTGGAGTCCACGGCGCGCTTCACTCCCTACGAGCTGCTGGCGGGCGACGTGCCGGTGGCGGTCGAAACCGAGGGTGGCGTGGAGCGCGCCTCCTTTTACCGTCCCTACTTCGCCGACTCGCCGCAGCGCGAGCAGGCGCGGGTGGCCTTCTTCACCCGCGACCCCCGCACCGGCATCCAGGTGTGGAGCGGGGAGCACGGCTATCCCGGGGATCCCGGCTATCTGGAGTTCCACAAGAAGCGCTGGCCGGGCGGCCACCGCTACTGGCAGGTTACACACCCGCGCGTGGACCTGGGCCTGAAGACCGCCTACTACCCGGAAGCAGCCCACGAGCGTACCCGCATCCAGGCGCAGCACTTCTCCCACGTGGCCAACTCGGTGCTGCGCTACCACGCGCCCCAGAACCCGAACGGGACCCCGCCCATCCTGACCGCGCCCTTCGACGCCGAGCTCTTCGGGCACTGGTGGTTCGAGGGCCCGGAGTGGCTCCAGCACGTGGCCGAGGAGTTCGCTCACCCCGGCAACCCCCTGGCGCTGATCTCCTGCGGCGAGTACCTGGACAAGTACCCGCCCGCCGGCTACGTGGCCCTGCCCGAGGGCTCCTGGGGACGCAACGGCCAGCACGAGGTCTGGCTGAATCCCGAGACCCGCTTCACCTGGGAGCAGATCTATCCCGCCGAATTGGCGGTGCAGCAGATGGCCTCGAGCAAGCGCTGGCAGGGACATGAGGCCGCCACCCGCCTGGCCAAGCAGATCTGCCGTGAACTGCTGCTGTTGGAATCTTCCGACTGGCAGTTCCTGATCACCACCCAGCACGCCCGCGACTACGCCGAGAAGCGCTTCCACACCCACCTGGAGCAGTTCCGAGCGCTGATGGGCGCCTGGCGGCAATTCGAGAGCACGCAGCAGCTCTCGGCCGAGGCCATGCAGAAGCTGGCCGAGATCGAGCGCCGCGACGACGTCTTTCCCGAGATCACGCCCGAGGTTTACGCCCGCTGAAGGCGCGGGCCAGCAGGCGGGTATCGTCGGAGAGGATGGCGTCCACCCCCCACTCGGCCAGGCGCCGCATCTCCCGCTCCCGGTTCACCGTCCACACGAAGAGCTTGCGCCCGGCCGCGTGCACCTCCTCGAGCAAGCTGCGAGTGACCAGGGTGTGCTTGGGGATGACGACGCCTACGGGCAGGCTGGGCCAGCGCGCCAATTCGCTGCGCTTGTCGCAGATGAAGCCGGTGGGGATGCTCGGGTCGCGCCCGGTGAGGTTGCGCACCACCTCCGGCAGGAAGGAAGACACAACGTAATCGCGCTGCGGCGGTTGACCGCGCAGCAAGGCCACCAGCGCCCGCTCCATGCCCGCCACCTTCAGCTCGATGTCGAGGAAGCAGCGGTGGGCGTAGCGGTCGAGCACCTCTTCCAAGCCGGGCGGCAGGAACTTGGCCGGGAGTCTCCCCCGCTCCGCCTTCAGGATCCTGGGCAGGAGCTGGGCGCCGCTCTTCTGGCAGAAGCTCTCGTAGGTTTCTGCGGCGATCTCCACGCCCGCGAACTTCGGATCGTGGCAGACGATGAGGCGGCGGTCGGCGGTCGCATGCAGGTCGAACTCGAAGCCGTCGCAGCCGTGCTCCAGGGCCAGGTCGAAGGCCGCGAGTGAGTTCTCTGCGGCATGCTTGCGGGCGCCGCGGTGCCCGAGAAGAAGCGGCCGCCGGGGACCACGGGGGGAGCGGTTGCTGACGACCACCTGTAGCTCGGGCATGGCCGCGGCCGGCTAGTCCAGGTCGATGTCGCGCACCGGCCTGCCGGTGTCGGGCGATTCCTTGGCGCGCTTGACCGCCTCCTGGAATTTCTTCTCCAGAAGCTGCGCCTGGTTCTTCTGCGCCTCCACCGACTGGCGGAAGATGGACTCCTTGCGGCTCTCTTGCTCCTTGAGCGCGCGCGCCGCCTCTTCCATGTCGGAGAAGGTCTTGGGACGCACCGCGGCGGTGTGCGCGATGACCGCCTGGGTCTGGGTGTCCACCTTCAGCGTCGCCTGGCAGCAGGGGCAGGTGATCTCGAATTGGGTGTGCTTGGCCATTCGCGGCCATCATACCACCCAGGAATTGACGATTGAATCATGGAGTCATTGACGATTGGAGAAGGGCGCCGGAGGCAGGTCGGATCAGGCTTCAGAGCCGGATGACCTGGTGGTCCGGACAGGCGGCGTGGGTGGCATCGTAGAGACGCAGCAGCACCTCGGTGCCGTAGCGGGCGGTGAAGAAGACGCCGGCGAGCTGGCGCTCCTGCAGGTCGTGGTTGGGATAGAGAGATGCGGAAAGCAGGTCGGCGTGGCGGGCGACCTCCTGGCTGCGTCGCAGCTCGGCGCGCGCGGCCCGCTGCCGCAGGCGGTTGAGCTGGTACTCCATCTTAGCGGCAGCGCGCCCGGTGGCCTCCGCCAGGGTGGGGTCGAGCTTGCCCAGGGAGCCCTCCACCACGGCCAGCGACTCCTTCAGGCTGCGCTCCGCGGCCTCGAAGCTGCGGCTCACGTCAGCGGGCAACGCGCGGGATGCCAGCAGCGAGCGCAGGCGCTCGGGGTCGTGGAAGCTGTCGGCCACTCCCAGCTGGTAGCGCTCCAGCAGTTGCTGGGCGCGCGGCTCTACCAGCGTGGCACTGAAGCGCGGCAGGATGGGCGTCACCCGCTGCAGCAGCCTCTGGTAGGGCACCGCGGCTTGCGCGAAGTACGCCACTTCGGAGGGCCCGCCGATATAGGCCAGGGTGGGCAGCAGGTAGTCCTGGACCACCGGCCGCAACAGCACGTTGGCGCTGAAGTTCTCCGGTGCGGCGGCGATGCGCCGCAGCAGTTCCTCCTGGGAGAGCTTCTCCTCCCCCAGGGTAAAGGCGTGGTTGGCGCGGTGCACGGGCAGGCGGCCTCCCTCGTGGATGCCGAACAGCAACGTGGAGGAAGCGGTGACCTTCACCTGCACGTGGTAGCCGGCGGCCTCCAAGGCGCGGCCACGCTCGAGCAACTCCTGGTCCAGCGCGGCAGCGCCGGCGATCGCGGCCTGGTAGATGGGCACGGCCAGGGCGTGCAGGTCGGGGTCGGAGGCATCGAGCAGCACCACCCCGGAGTGCGCAAAAAGCCGGGAGAAGAGGCGGGCGAAGGCGCTGCCCAGGGTCTCGTCCGGACGGTAGCACTCGCGCAGGAACCGGGTGGTGGGGGTATCGCCGAGGAGCCTGGCGGCCTCCGCCACGACCGCCTCGATCTCGGCGGCGAAGCGCACCGTGCCCACGGGCGCGCCCGGGCCGCCCACGGCGGCGCTGGTCAGCTTCACCAGCCCTCCCTCGAGGCCGGGCAGGGTGGCGTGGTTGACCTCCGCCAGGTCGTGGTCTTCGGTGGCCAGCCAGAATACCGGGACGCATTCCACCCCGCCTTGGGTGAGCTCTGCGGCCAAGCGGATGGCGGAGAGCGCCTTGTAGAGGGCGAACAGGGGCCCGCCGAAGAGCCCGACCTGCTGCCCGGTCACCACCACCGCGGCGCCGGCTGCCAGGCGCCGGATGCTGTCCAAAGTAGCCGCCGAGGCCCCCCAGGCCCGGTTCTGGCGCTCCAGAATCTGCGTAACCCGCGCGCGCCGGCCGGCATCAAAGTGCAGGGACCGGGACTCCTGGGGGAACCAATCGCGGGTCAGGGGAGGATGGGCATAGAACTGGCCCACCCGCTCGAAATGGGAGGTATAATCCGCAAACAGCCGGGTGACATGGGGGATGGCTGAAAGCGGGATACAGTCGGTAGTCACCAGCCGCACATCCTCCGTCCCTGGTACTGAACGAACTCCCCAACCTCTCCTTCAGCCCGGGTTGGATTGTACAGGGGAGCATGGAGTTTGATGTATGAGTTGGAGCACAGTTGCAGGAAAAGTCGGCCTGATCGCAGCCTTGGTGGCTTCCCTGGTATCGCCGAGTCT
>DATIWW010000094.1:0-2941 GCA_035519175.1 Terriglobales bacterium | reverse complement strand
CTTGGGGACGTCGATCTTGTTGACCGCGAGGTAGAGCGGCTTGCCGGTGCGCAAGAGCAGCCGCGCCAGCTCCAGGTCGGGGGCGGCCAGCTCCGTGCGCCCGTCCACCACCATGATGACCGCGTCGGCTTCCGCGAGCGCCACCTTCGCTTGGCGGAAGATCTCCGCCGGGATGAGCTCTTTCTCGTCGGGCAGGATGCCGCCGGTATCGATGACGCGCAGGCGCCGCCCCAGCCACTCGCCCGCGCCGTAGAGGCGGTCGCGGGTGATGCCGGGCTCATCGCCCACGATGGCGCGCCGCCGCCCCACCAGCCGGTTGAAGAGCGTGGACTTCCCCACGTTCGGCCTGCCCACGATGGCCAGGGTGAGGGTGCTTCGAGTTGTGCCTGAGATCGGCATGTTTTCTTTCAACGACATTCCGAGCGCGCAGCGCGCGAGGAATCCCTTTCGCTACCATACACTGTCGTGAGGATAGGGCTCCCTCGCTTCGCTCGGGATGTTGGACGGAAACTCGTATTATAAAGAGCGAACATGTCCTCCCACGAACCTACCACCGCTGCCCCCGGCTCGCTCTACGCCTTCTTCGCGCCTGGCGGGGTGCTCTCGAAGACGCATCCCGCCTACGAGTTCCGCCGCGGGCAACTGCAGATGGCCGAAGCGGTGGAGCAAGTGCTGAAAGAGAAGCGCCACCTGGTGGTCGAGGCTGGCACCGGCACCGGCAAGACCCTGGCCTACCTGCTCCCCGTCATCCGCTCCGGCCAGCGCGTCATCCTCTCCACCGGCACCAAGACCCTGCAGGAGCAGCTCTTCTACAAAGACATCCCCTTCCTGGAGCGCGCGCTCTTCCCCGCGGGCAGCGGCCACTTGAAGGTCTGCTACATGAAGGGGCGCAACAACTATCTCTGCCGGCAGAAGCTCTACGACCTGCGCGAGCAGCCCGTGCTCAGCGGGCTGGAGGAGGTGGACCAGTTCCGCCTGATCGCGGAGTGGGAGAAGCAGACGCCCACCGGCGACCGCGCCGAACTGGCCTCCATCCCCGACTCCAGCCTGCTCTGGCCCAAGCTGGACGCGCGCGCCGAGGCCTGCACCGGGCAGAAGTGCCCGCAGTTCGACCGCTGCTTCATCACCGAGATGCACCGCCGGGCGGCGGAGAGCGACCTCATCATCGTCAACCACCACCTGTTCTTCGCCGACCTGGCCATCAAGCAGGCCTCCGAAGGCGCGCCCGACGCCGGCATCCTGCCCGAGGCCGCCGCCGTCATCTTCGATGAAGCGCATGAGCTGGAGGATGTGGCCTCCAGCTACTTCGGGGTCTCGCTCAGCAGCCTGCGCTTCGACGACCTGGCGCGCGACGTCGACAGCACCGTGCGCTTGAAGAAGCTCTCCGGCCCCCGCGCGATGCAGGCGGCCGCCGCCCTGCGCGAGCGCGCCGCGTTCTTCTTCTCCCTGCTGCCCGCGGGCGAAGGCCGCTTCGCCTTCGACACCCGCCGCGAGTTCCTGGAGGAGAACGGCGAGGAGTACCTGGGGCTGAACAACGCCATCACCCGCCTGACTACGGAACTGCGCGCCTTGCCGGAAAAGCCCGAGGAAGTCTTCAACCTCATGCGCCGCTGCGAGGAGCTGGGGGCGCATCTTCACTTCCTGCTGGAAGAGAACCCGCGCAACACGGTCTTCTGGATCGAGCGGCGGGGGCGGGGAGGCGAAGCCCGGCGCGGCCGCGGCGGGCCTGCGCACGTCTTCCTGCAGGCCACGCCCATCGAGGTTTCGGGCATCCTGCGACAGACCCTCTTCGAGCCCTTGCAGACGGCGGTGCTGACCTCGGCCACCCTGGCCGTGGGCGGCGGCTTCGACTACATCCGCCGCCGCCTGGGCCTCGACCACGCCCGCGAGCTGGTCGTGCCCTCGCACTTCGACTACGCCAAGCAGGCCATGCTCTACATCCCGCCCAGCCTGCCCGACCCGCGCACCCCGCAGTTCGGCGCGCGCGCCGCCGAGTGCGTCCGCCGCCTGCTCGAGATCACCCAGGGCCGCGCCTTCTGCCTGTTCACCAGCTACGCCCAGATGCGCGACGTCTTCCAGCGCCTGGAGACGGAGCTGGAGTACCCCATGCTCCTGCAGGGCACCGCCCCTAAGAATGCCCTGCTGGAGGAGTTCCGCCAGACCCCCAACGCCGTGCTCTTCGCCACCGCCTCCTTCTGGCAGGGGGTGGACGTGCAGGGCGAGCAACTGAGCTGCGTGATCATCGACCGTCTGCCCTTCGCCGTGCCCAACGACCCGGTGGTGGCGGCGCGGGTGAAGGCCATCGACGAGGAGGGCGGCAACGCCTTCTATGACTACCAGGTGCCGGCCGCGGTCATCACCCTCAAGCAGGGCTTCGGGCGGCTGATCCGCTCGCTCCACGACCGCGGCCTGCTGGCCCTGCTCGACAACCGCATCCTCAAGAAGCAGTACGGCCGCGTCTTTCTCGACAGCTTGCCTCCCTACCGCCGCACCACCGACCTGGCCGAGGTGGAAGAGTTCTTCGGCGCCCGCTGAAATCGCGCCTTTCCCCGCCCCCGCGCTACAATGGTGGTTCCGATGGCCGCCGTTGGCCCTCGTGGGCAGAAGCTAAGGGCTAAGAGCTAGAGGCTAAAAGCTCCTATGTTCGAGATCACCGTCGAAGACACGTTTGCCGCCGGCCACTTCCTGCGCGACTACAAAGGCAAGTGCGAGAAGCCCCACGGCCACAACTACAAGGTGCGGGTCACCATGCACGGCCGCGAGCTCGACCGCGCCGGCCTGCTGGTGGACTTCAAGGACCTGCGCGAGGTCATGCGCGCCGTCATCGAGCGGCTGGACCACCAGATGATCAACGAGCTCGAGCCCTTCACCCGCGTCAACCCCTCGGCAGAGAACCCGGCCAAGTACTTTTACGAAGAGACCAACGCGAACCTGGTCCGGG
>DATIWW010000093.1:0-9616 GCA_035519175.1 Terriglobales bacterium | reverse complement strand
GAAGAAGACCTCGGCGATGCGGTAGTGCGCCAGGGAGCTGTTGGGATTCAGTTCCAGGGCCTTCTGGAACTCCTTCAGGGCCGCGCTCAGGTCGCCCTGCTCCACCAACTGTTGTCCGCGCAGGATGTCCACCCGGATGCGCAGCGTCGGCGAATTCCGCAGCAAGTTGCTGTTGGGATCGATGTAGAGGCGCCGCGGCTTGGTGAAGGTGTCCACCACGTAGGGGGAATTGGTGCCCACCACCTCGATGCGCTTGCTCACGGGAGGGCCGTCGGTGTCGATCTTCAGCTCCACCGGCATGCGGAACAGGTCCATGTCCTGTGAGATCTCGCCGGTGATGCGAAAGCCCTTGTTGCTGCCCAGACGGTAGATGGCGTACTTGTTGCGGAACTCGGGCGCGCCCGTGGAGTTCAGCCACTCTGCGAAGAACCAGGTGAGGTGATCGCCGTAGACGGTCTCCACCGCCTTCTGGAAATCGTCCACGGTGACCGTCTTGCCCGCGAACTGCTGGGCGTAGGCACGCGTGGCCTTGTCGAAGGCCTGGTCACCCACCACCCATTGCAGCATGTGCAGCAGCATGGCTCCCTTGTCGGTGACCAGGGACTGGAACTCCGGTGACCAGGGGTCGAGCTTGCCGGCGCTGGCCAGAGGAATGTTGTTGTAGGCCAGTGCTCCCACCGCCATGTCCTTGGAGGCTTCTTCGAAGCCCGCCCGGCCGGCAGCGAAAAGCACATAGCGGGCCTCGGAGTAGCGGGCGAAGCCGTCGCTCAGCCAGTCATCGTCGCGCGTGGCCGGGGCCACCAGCACGCCCCACCATTGATGCGCGATGGTGTTGGCCAGCAGCCGGTAGTTGGTCTTCATGGCCACCGCCCGCGAGGCGATGGCGGCCACCTCCGGCGCCCAGGCCGCAGGCACGGTGTCGTCGGGCAGCTCCACTACCGAGAGGTTGCGCGCCGGCGCCGGCCCGTAGAGCGCGGAATAGAACTCGAACTCCTTCACGGCGGTGTCGGCGTAGGGCGCCAATTCCGCCTGGTGTTCCGGCTTGAAGTAGACATGCGCCTCCACCCCGCCGGAATTGACGGTGGTGGTCACGAAGTTCCCGGCGATGATGGTGCCGGGAAAGCTGGGCCGGTCCCAGGTGAAGCTGTAGGTGGTGCGGCCCGGGCCGGGAGACTTGGTGGTGGGCTTGCCGCTGCCGATCACGGTCATGCCGTTGGGCACGGTGAAGTTGATGGTGGCGGTGAAGCGGTCGGTGAGGTAGCCGCTCATGGGGAACCAGCGCCCGGCGTAGAGCAGGTAGGTGGTGTCGGGGCCGACATAAGCCAGTTTGAGCCCTTCGACCGGGCTGTCGTCGGCGGACTGCAGCACCCCCTCGTAGTCGAAAGTCAGGGTGGTGCTCTGGTCCTTGGCCAGACCGTTGGGCAGGAAGACGCGCACGGTGGAGTCCTCTGTGACGCGCTCGAACTGCAGCGGCTTGCCGTCGGGGCCGGTGATCTTGGTGGGGCGCAGGTCGTTGTGCAGCTCCAGGACCGCGGTGTTGATGTCCTCGAGCGCGGTCAGCTTGACCTTGGCGCGCGCCGTCAGGCGATGGCCGGTGGGCTGGATCTCGGCGTCGATCTGGTAGTCGTCCACCTGGATGCGGGGGCGCTCCGCCGCTCCCGCGCTCCGCGCAAGCAACAGGCCGCACGCCAGAACCAGCAACAGCTTGCCGACACGGCCCCGGGGCCGTCGTGCCTGATTCATAAGGGATCTCCCTGGATTTCCGCTTCTCCGTAGGATGTCAAAACAGGTCAAAAAGATGCGTCAGGCGCCCGCTTGAACGGCCTTCCGCTCCTTGAGGGACTGCAGGATGGCCTCCGCCGCCCGCTCTGCTGCCGGCTGTCGCCCCCCGCCCCCGGCTGCGCCTTGCAATTGGGCCCGGACGCCCTCCAAGCCTTCGACCATTTTCTCACGCGCGGGGCCATCCGGGAGGATTTCCCGCAGCTTGGCGGCCACGTTCCTGGCGGTGAAATCCCGCTGCACCAGTTCGGGGACGACCTCCTTGCCGGCGATGAGGTTGACCATGGCATAGCGCGGCACCTTGACCAGGGGCTTGCCCAGCCGGTAGGTCAGGGGCGAAACGCGGTACACCATCACGAAGGGGCAGCCCAGCAGCGCCGCCTCCACCGTGGCGGTGCCGCTGGCCACCGCCGCGGCACGGGAGTGCTTGAGCGCAGCGCGGACATCGCGCACCAGAACCGGCTTGCTGCCTCGGGCGTCGACCCGTTGCTGCACCCACTTCGGGTCGAGGGTCGAGGCCACGGGCAGGACGAACTGATATGCCGGCCCAAGACCGTCGGCTGCGGCCAGCAGGGCCGGCAGGTTCATGCTGAACTCCTTGCGCCGCGACCCCGGTAAGAGTGCGACCCAATCTCTCTCCGGATCCAGCCCATTCTCGGCGGCGAACTGCTGGCGCGAGATGTCCGGTGACTCCAGGTCGCTCAGCGGATGTCCCACGAACTCCGCCTCCACCCCGCGCTCCCGATACCACCGCTCTTCGAAGGGAAAAATGCACAGGGCCTTGCGGATGTACCTCTGAAGCTGTTTCACACGGCCCTGGCGCCAGGCCCAGAACTGCGGCGCCACGTAGTAGAAGACAGGCACGCCGCGCTGGTGCATTTCGCGCGCCACCCGCACGTTGAAGGCGGGAGAATCGATGACCACGGCAAAGTCCGGCTTGCGGGCCGCGGCCTCGCGCACCAGCCGGCGGAACTTGCGGTAGATGCCGGCCACGTGGGGCAGGACCTCGGTGATGCCCACCACCGAGAGCTCGCGCGCGTCGATGAGGATGTCGCAGCCGGCGGCGCGCATCTTCTCCCCGCCCACCCCGAAGAACTCGCAGCCGGGCAGCCGCCGGCGCAGCGCCGCCATGAACTGCGCGCCGTAGAGCTCCCCCGAGGCCTCGCCCGCCGAGATCAGCACCCGCATCAGTGCAGCAGTCCTCG
The DNA here is from genome assembly GCA_035519175.1 of Terriglobales bacterium. Lineage (GTDB taxonomy): Bacteria > Acidobacteriota > Terriglobia > Terriglobales > Acidobacteriaceae > DASPRL01. The sequence continues at coordinate 6,632 of DATIWW010000093.1, read as the reverse complement.
TTTGCCTGGAAGGAAAAACCTAGTCGTCGGCGCCGACCGGCGAGCCCGGCAGCACCGCCGGCGCCGCGGCCGGGACGGCGACCTCCTGGTCCTTGTACTGGAGCTGGTAGAGCTTCCAATATATCCCGCGCTGCGCCAGCAACTGCTGGTGGCTGCCCATCTCGCGCAGCCGTCCCTTGTGCATGACCAGGATCTTGTCGGCGTTCTGCACGGTGGAGAGGCGGTGGGCCACGATGATCGAGGTCCGTCCCTCGACCATGCGGCTGAGCGCATCCCGCACCCGGAACTCGGTCTCGGTGTCCACGCTGGAGGTGGCCTCGTCCAGCATCAGGATGCTGGGCGCGTGGGCCAACGCGCGCGCGAAGGAGATGAGCTGCTTCTGCCCAGTGGAGAGGGTGGAGCCGCGCTCGCGCACCGGTTCGCGGAAGCCCTCGGGCAGGCTGCGGATGAAGTCGGCGAGGTTCACGTCCGCGGCCGCCTGCTCCACGTGCTCGTCCTCGATCCAGGAGGTGCCCAGGCGGATGTTGTCGCGCACCGTGCCGCTGAACAGGAAGGGGTCCTGCAGCACCACGCCGAAGCGCTGGCGCAGGGCCAGCAGCTCCAGCTCGCGCACGTCCACGCCGTCGATGCGCACCGTGCCCTTCTGCACGTCGTAGAAGCGCAGCAGCAGGGAGAGGATGGTGGTCTTGCCGGCGCCAGTGTGGCCGACGATGGCCACCGTCTCCCCCGGCTCGATGGCGAAGCTGACGTCGCGCAGCACCCAGTCGTACTCGGGCTCGCGCGCCGGCCCCTGGCCGTCCCCGTTTCCGCCGGCGGCCGCGCTCTTGCCCTCGGCGGCGGGCAGGGTGCGGTAGGCGAACCAGACGTGGTCGAATTCGATACGTCCCGGCCCGGTGACCGGCTGGGGCACGGCCGGGGTCAGGATCTCGGCCGGCGTGTCCAGCAGCTTGAAGATGCGCTCGCTGGAGGCCATGGCCGCCTGCAGGATGTTGTACTTCTCGCTCAGGTCCTGGATGGGCCGGAAGAAGCGCTGCGCGTACTGCATGAAAGCCACCAGCACGCCCAGGGTGACGGCGTTGCGCAGCACCTGGTTGCCTCCGAACCAGATCACGCTGGCGATGGCCACCGAAGAGAGCACCTCCACCACCGGATAGTAGACCGCGTGCGCCAGGATGGCGTCCTTGAAGGCCTCCATGTGGGTGGCGTTGATCTTCTCGAACTTCTGGTAGGCGCGCTTCTCGCGGTTGAAGAGCTGCAGCACCACGATGCCGCTGACGTGCTCCTGCAGGTAGGCGTTGATGCGGGCGATGGCCACGCGGATGCGCCGGTAGCTGTCGCGCACCTTGCGGCGGAAGATCATGGTGGCCCAGAAGATCACCGGCAGCACCGCGAAGGTGATCAGCGCCAGCCACCACTTCATCTTCAGCATGATGGCCACGATCCCGGCCAGCACGAAGATGTCCTCGAAGATGGCCACCACCCCGGAGGTGAACATGTCGTTGAGCGCGTCCACGTCGGTGGTGACGCGGGTCACCAGCCGCCCCACCGGGTTGCGGTCGAAGAAGGCGACGTGCATCTTCTGCAGGTGACGGAAGATCTGGCTGCGCAGGTCGAACATGACCTTCTGCCCCGTCCACTGCATCAGGTAGGTCTGCAGGAAATCGAAGAGGAAACCGGCCACCAGCAGGAAGACGTAAAGGCCGGCGATCTGCGCGATGCCGGTCAGCGCCTGCGGGCTCAGCCAGCGGTCCAGCAGCGGCAGCGCCGCCCCCGGCTTGGGCTCCAGGTACTTGTCCACCGCTACCTTGGTCAGGTAGGGCCCGAGCACGTCGCAGCCCGCCTTGAGCACGATGGCGACCAGCGCCACCGTCACCGGCCCCGCGTAGGGACGCAGGTAGGTCAGCAGCCGCTTCATCAGGCGGCTGTCGTAGGCTTTGCCGAGTACCTCTTCTTCGTGGATGTTGTCTGCCATCCCGGTGGTCCTATTTTAGATGGCAATGGTCCCGGTGGGGACGCAGATTCGGCGGGCCGGCTACTCCACCCGGCGCAGCACCAGCGCCGAGTTCTTGGAGCCGAAGGCGATGCAGTTGCACACCGCGTGCTCGATGGCGGCCTTGCGCCCCGCCTCGGGGACGTAGTCCAGGTCGCACTCCGGATCGGGCTGCTCCAGGTTGATGGTGGGCGGGATGGAGCCGTGATGCATGGCCATCAGGGTAGCCGCGACTCCGGCCGCGCCGCATGCTCCCTGGGGATGGCCGATCTGCGACTTGAGCGCCGACATGGGGGTGCGCTCCGCGTGCTTGCCCAGTGCCAGCTTCAGCGCCTTGGTCTCGATGCGATCGTTGAGCTGGGTGGAGGTGCCGTGCAGGTTGACGTACTGGACATTCTCGGGCGCGATGCCGGCTTCGGCCATGGCGACTTGGATGGCGCGCGCCGGCTCCTCGCCAAACTCCGCCAGCCGCACCCGGTGGAAGGCCTCGCAGGTGGAGCCGTAGCCCACGATCTCGGCGTAGATCTTCGCCCCGCGCGCCTTGGCGTGTTCGTACTCCTCCAGCACGAACATCCAGGCGCCCTCGGCCAGAACGAAGCCGTCGCGGTCGGCGGAGAAGGGGCGCGAGCCGCGCTCGGGGGCGTGGTTCCACGAGGTGGTGAGGATGCGCATGAGGTGGAAGCCCTTCATGATGCCCAGGGCCAGGGGAGCGTCCGCGCCGCCGACCAGGACCATGGGCAGCGCCCCCGCCTCGATCTGCCGCCGGGCGTAGCCCAGGGCGTCGGTGGAGGAGGTGCAGCCGGAAGTCACCACGTGACTCATCCCGCGGAAGCCGAACTTCATATTCACTTCGCTGGAGAGCGTGCCCATCGTCCCGCTGGGGATGCTGTACAGGCTGACCTGCTTGACGTTGCCCTCCAGCCAGAGCCGGTACTGGGTTTCGGAGAAATCCTGGGCGCCGCCGCCGGTGCCCAGCACCACGCCGATCTGGCGCTTCTCCTCCATGGACATGGAGGCCGGGTCGAGGCCGGCGTCGGCGAGCGCCTCAGCCGAGGCGGCCATGGCCAGCGGCACCACCCGCGAGACGTGCTTGCGTTCCAGCGGGTCCATCCAGGCCAGTTCGTCGAAGCCGCGCACCTCCCCGGCGATGTGCACGGGCAGGCCGTCGAACTGGAAGTGGGTGATGTGGCCGACGCCGCTCTGGCCCGCCAGCACCGCCCGGCAGAAAGCCTCCTTGCCGAGGCCGTTGGGGCTGAGCACGCCCATCCCGGTGATCACTGCGCGTCTGGACATGAGGTTGTGATTCTATAATGACGGACGGGTTTCGTCTCCGGTTACAGCAAAACTTCTTTCCTCACATGCCCTTGGGGCTCTACATCTCGGTCCCCTTCTGCCGCTCCAAGTGCAGCTATTGCAACTTCGCTTCCGGCGTTTTCTCCCGCGAGCGCTTTGAGCAGTACGTGGAGCGGGTATGCGCGGACCTGGCCGGGGCGGCCGAGACGGCCGAGCGCGCAGGCGGCCACTTTGAGCGCGCGGCGGATTCGCTCTACCTGGGCGGCGGCACGCCCACGGCGCTGGCGCCCGAGCAACTGGAGCGCTTGTTCGCCGCAGTCCGCCGCAACTTCACTCTTGCCGCAGATGCCGAGATCACGGTGGAGTGCGCCCCGGGAAGCCTGAGTCCGGCAATGCTGGACACGCTGGTGCGCAGCAGCGTGAACCGCGTCAGCCTGGGTGTGCAGTCCTTCGTGGATGCCGAAGCGGCGGCCGTCGGGCGGCTGCACACCCGCGCCGCGGTCCTCGACGATGTGGCTTGCCTGCGCGGCGCCGGCATCCCCAACCTCAACCTCGATCTCATCGCCGGGCTGCCGCATCAAACGCCGGAATCCTGGGAGTGTTCCCTCGACGAAGCCATCGCGCTGGGCGCACCCCACGTCAGCGTCTACATGCTGGAGGTGGACGAAGATTCGCGCCTGGGCCGCGAACTCATCGCCGGCGGCACCCGCTACCATGCCCACTTCGTCCCCAACGATGATGTCACCGCCGACTTCTACCTGCGGGCCTGCGGGCGGCTGGAGACGGCGGGGATCCCGCAATACGAGATCTCGAACTTCGCCCGCCCGGGCGCGGAGTCGCGCCACAACCTGAAGTACTGGACGCGCCGGCCCTACCTGGGCTTCGGCGTGGATGCGCACTCCATGCTGCCCGCGCTCGATCCGGCGCTCGCAGCGGTGCGCTTCTCCACTCCCGACTCGCTGGACGACTACTTGGCCGGCAAATCCGGCTCTGTGGTCGCAGTCAGCCCGCAATCGGCGTTGGAGGAGAGCCTTTTCCTGGGGCTGCGTCTGAACCGCGGCCTGGACCTGGAAGAGGTAGCAGCCCGCTGGGGCGCCGCGGCACTGGAGTCCGCGCGTCCCGCGATCCTGCGCTCCGAGGAAACGGGGCTGCTCGAGCAGGAAGGCAACCGCATCCGGCTGACGTCTCGCGGCCGCCTGCTCTCCAACGAAGTTTTTGCCGGGTTCCTTTCCTCGAGCGAGCCGCGCTCGCCGTCCCGTCCCACCGGGGTGGAGCTTTCCACGAAAATTCATTAGACTCTATGGTTCCGCGACACACGCCGGGGCATCCATAGAGCGTTATGAAGGTCAAAGCCACCACTCCGCAGGCTCTTAGGGACACGATCGAGGAAGCCGCGCGCTCCCTGGTGGTGGACCTGCGCTCCGACACCGTGACCCGGCCCACGCCGGAGATGCGCCGCGCCATGGCCGAGGCTGAGGTGGGCGACGACGTCTATGGCGAAGACCCCACCATCAACCGCCTGGAGCAGCGCGCCGCCGAGATCTTCGGCCGCGAGGCCGCCATCTTCGTGCCCAGCGGCACCATGGGCAACCAGATCGCCATCAAGATCCACACCCGCCCCGGCCAAGAGGTGCTGTGCGAGGAGCGCGCCCACATCCTCGACTACGAGATGGCCATGCTGGCGCACTTCTCCGGCTGCGTGGCGCGGCCGGTGCGCGGCGAGGACGGCATCCTGCGCTGGGCCGATCTGAAGCCCCGCATCCGCCCCAAGACCTACTACGTGGCACAGACCGGCCTGGTCGCGCTGGAGAACACGCACAACATGGCCGGGGGCACGGTCTACCCGCAGGCGGTCGCGGACGAGATCTGCGAGGGCGCGCACGACGCCGGCCTGCCTGTCCACCTGGACGGCGCGCGGGTCTTCAACGCCGCTGCCGCCCTGGGCAAGCCCGTGGCCGAGATCACGCGCAACTTCGATTCCGTGATGTTCTGCCTCTCCAAGGGCCTGGGAGCGCCGGTGGGCTCGCTGCTGGTGGGCAGCCGCAAGTTCATCGATCAGGCGCGGGTCTATAGAAAGTCGCTGGGCGGAGGCATGCGCCAGGCCGGCATCCTGGCCGCCGCCGGGCTCATCGCCCTGGAGAAGATGCCGGCGCGTCTGCACCAGGACCATGCCAACGCGAAATTCCTGGCCGAAGGCCTGGCCCGGGTCCCGGGCATCAGGATCGACGCCGGCAAGGTGGCCACCAACATCGTGATCTTCGACATCGGCGGCACGCGGATGAACTCGGCGGAGCTCTCGCGCCAGCTGGGAGAGCGCAACATCCTCGCCAACGGGATCAGTCCCGAGGCCATGCGCATGGTCACGCACATGGACGTGGACCGCGGCGGCTGCGAGCGTGCGCTGGAGGTCTTGCGAGAGATCTGTAGGAAGTAACCGAGTCGGAAGAAGGGAAGCCGGCAACGACCGAAGATGGCCATTCGCCTCGAACATTCCGTCACCGCCAAGTGCCGCCCCGAGCACGTCTGGGAGAAGTTCCAGAAGCTGGAGGAGTGGTCCTGGTGGAATGCCTGCATCGGTCAGTCCAAGTGGCTGCAGGGCGAGCCCTGGAAGAAGGGCAGCCGCTTCCAGTTGGAGTTCGTGCGCCCGCGCAGCCTGAAGGTGCAGCCGGTCGTCCTGGAGGCAGAGGCGCCGGCCAAGGTCGCGTGGGTGGGCAAGGCCAAGGGCGTCACCGGCGAGCACTGGTTCAGCTTCGAATTGCAGCCCGACGGCGCCACCACCGTGCTCAAGACCTGGGAGGACTTTTCCGGCGCGGGCACCCTCTTCCTGGGCGAGGGCGCGAAGAAGGATATCGTGAAGATGTACGCCGAATGGCTCGATGCGCTCAAAGCCGAGGCGGAAAAGATCGCGCGCGACCAGCACGCGCGCTCCTGAGGAGCCGACCATGAAGATCGAGATTCGCCGTTGCTTCACCTGACTGGACCTGATCCTTCAGGCGGGCCGCCTGAAACGAGCGTTGCGCGACGCTTTCGAAGTGAAGCCGGAGATGCACTTTGCGGGCACCGGCGTGCTTGACGTGCTGGTGGACGGCAAGCTCGTCTTTTCTCATCAGCAGGAGGGCCGCGCCGCCGATCCCGACGACATCGTGCGCCGCGTCCGCGCGCTGGACACAACCTAGGCAACCGCGAAATCGAGGAGCCGTCTTGGACTTCCAACTGAACGAGGAGCAGCAGCAGTTGCGCAAAAGCGTGCGCCAGTTCGCCGAGAGCGAGATCCTGCCTCACGTCATGGAGTGGGATGAGGCCTCGCACTTTCCCCTGGAGACCATCAAGGCGCTGGGTCAGCTCGGGC
>DATIWW010000092.1:0-7830 GCA_035519175.1 Terriglobales bacterium | reverse complement strand
CGCCAGCTTCTCCTGCACCAGTTGGTGGGAGGCGATGGGCTGGTCGCGGAACTGCTTGCGGAACAGCGCGTACTGCAGGGCGCAGTCATAGCAGGCCATGGCAGCGCCCACCGCGCCCCAGGCGATGCCGTAGCGCGCCTGGTTCAGGCACAGGAGCGGCGACTTCAGCCCGTCGGACTTGGGCAGCAGGTTCGAGGCCGGCACGCGCACGTCCCCGAGCGACAGGCTCGAGGTGACGCTGGCCCGCAGCGACCACTTGCCGTGCACGTCCGCGGCCTTGAAGCCGGGGCGGTTGGTCTCCACCAGGAAGCCGCGGATCTTGCCGCCCTCCTCCTCGTTCTTGGCCCAGATCACGGCCACGTCGGCGATGGAGCCGGAGGTGATCCACATCTTCTCCCCGTTGAGCACGTACTCGTTGCCGGTCTTCCTGGCGCGGGTGCGCATGCCGCCAGGATTGGAGCCGAAGTCGGGCTCGGTCAGGCCGAAGCACCCGATCTTCTCGCCCTTCTGCAGCCCGGGCAGCCACTGCTGCTTCTGCTCCTCGGAACCGAAGGCGTAGATGGGATACATGACCAGCGCCGACTGCACGCTCACGAAGCTGCGCACCCCGCTGTCGCCGCGCTCCAGCTCCTGCATCACCAGGCCGTACTCCACGTTCGACATCTCGGCGCAGCCGTACCCCTTCAGGTTGGCCCCGAAGAAGCCCAGCCCACCCATGGGCTTCACCAATTCGCGCGGGAAGCGCCCCTCGCGGTTGCACTGCTCGATGACTGGAATGAGGTTCTCTTCGATGAACTTGCGGGTGTTGTCGCGCACCAGGCGCTCGTCGTCGCTGAGCAGGGTGTCGAAGTCGATGAAGTCGACGCCGCGGAACTTGAGGGCCATATCCGTCTCTCTTCTGTGAGATTCGCGGGCAGGAAAACTCCTAAAGCTAACAGAGGGCTTCCGAAGGGGTCAATCCGGCGTTGTTCATGTACAATCGAAAGCGAGACGGCGAGTAGCAATCCTCCCGGAATTCTTACTCCCGACATCCCAGGCCGGGCTCCCCAGCGGGAGAAGCCTGTGAGGAGCGCGCCATGAAGATCGCAAAGACCGCAGATCGTAAGAGATTGATGGACACCTCCAAGAGCCACGACTGCCCCAAGTGCGGCAAGCCCGCCCGCGTCGTCAAGCGGGTGAAGGACCGCGAGCGCGGCGTCCCCGGAGGTATGTTCATCTCCTGCTCCGTCTGCGAGTTCTACGAGAAGCTCTAAGAGCAGTCGAAGGTGAATAGTGGATAGTGGATGGCGGGTGCAGGAGCCGCTAACTCCTAACCGCAAACTCCTAACTACCTTCCGCGGCTAGCCGCCGATCTCTTCGAGGATGGCCCTGGCCGCCGCCGCCGGATCTGGGGCTGCGGTGATGGGCCGGCCCACCACGATATGGCTGGCCCCGGCCGCAATGGCCTCCTTGGGGGTGGCCACCCGGGCCTGGTCCCCCTGGTCTGCCCCTGCCGGGCGCACCCCCGGGGTCACGATCGCCGGTCCCGGCCCTAGGAGCTGTCGCAGCGCCCGGGCCTCCCGAGGCGAGGTCACCACCCCGCCGCAGCCGCAGGCCTGCGCTAGCCGGGCCATGCGCTCCGCCTGCTCCAGGGTGTTGGCCGGGACCCCCACCTCCCGCAGGTCTTGGTCGGAGAAACTGGTCAGGACGGTGACGGCCAGGATGAGGGGCTTGCCGGGGCTGGAGGCCGCCGCCTCCACCGCCGCCCGCAGCATGTTGGAGCCGCCAGCGCCATGCACCGTCAGTATGCTGACACCCAGAGCGCAGGCTTCGCGCACGGCCGCGCCTACAGTATTTGGAATATCGTGGTACTTCAGGTCCAGGAAAACCTTACGGCCGGAGGCCACCAGGTCGCGGACGACCGGCGGCCCCTCGGCCGTGAAGAGCTGTTTACCAACCTTGTACGTTGAGGCGGAGGCCCCCACTTTGGCCACGATTTCCCGCGCCAGGAGCGCTTTTCCCACGTCCAGGGCCACGATCAGGCGGTCGCGGTTCTCGGCCATCAGGGGCCAGTGTAGCTGTTTTTTCTATTGTTGTCCCGTCAGATCGGTCGCCATCGCCACCACCTCCGGGGTGACGATGTCCAAGCGGACCCTCTCCACCCCCCGGGCCCGCAGGTCGAGCAGTTGGGCGGCCCCGTAGGAGAGGTCGATGATGCGGGATTCCGGCACCGGCCCGCGGTCATTGATACGCACGATGACCCACTTGCCGTTTCTCAGGTTGGTGACCTTAACCCACGTCCCCAGTGGGAGTTGCCGGTGAGCCGCGGTGAGCTGGAACATGTCGTAGGGCTCGCCGCTGGCGGTGGTACGGCCGTCAAACTGCTTGCCGTACCAGGAGGCCCTACCCGTCTGGTAGGGCTTAGGATCGGATTGTGGAGTGGCTATTGGAGGCTTCTTGTTCTTAGGCTTGGCGCTTCCTGTGCCGGGTGCCGCCCCCATGGTCGTGACCAGACAAATAGCCACCATCAGGTGAGCTAGTACTCGTCGCATTCAAACACCTCGTCTTTTCGTAATTCTCGTGCTCCTCCTACCCCTTCAAAAAGTCACATAATTCTAAGAAAACAAACGGGAAAAGTCAATCCCAGGCGGCGCGACTCCGTTGCAGATTTGCCGCACCACCTACTTCCGCAGGGGCCCCGGGGCCGGGGCTGATTGCCGCTCTGGGAGCGGCCTTCGGCCGGCCCATCTTGGGACGCCACCGAGCTACGGAACCCTCCTTTCGGGTGGCGGCATGGACTCCAGCTCCGGCGGGTGCCACGGCCGGCCGTCACCTACCCATCCCGGGCTGCTGCCCGAGTCCTCCCTTGAACCAGAGGGGCAGCAGAAGCAACGCCGCCGTTCCTGGCGGCTGGGTGGCAGGCGCCCTGCTGCCCGGGTGGCGGGCGGGACACCAGCGCTGCTCGGTAGACGGCGGTCCGGCCCGGTTCCTGGGAAGACCTCGCCCGATCCTGAGGCACCGAAGTGTGAGACGTGACGCTTGGCTCCCTGGCCGCACCGCGCGCAAAAAAAGTTCTGATTAAGGGTTTGCAGGGGCGGCGGTTTGGGTTAGATTTGCGTCCTAGCATGAACCAGACGCCGCCCGTCATCCTCAGCATCGCCGGCTTCGATCCTACCTCCGGGGCCGGGACCACCGCCGACATCAAGACCATCGCCGCCCACGGTTGCTACGGCGTGGCCTGCATCACCGCGCTCACGGTGCAGTCCACCACCGGGGTGCGCCGGGTGGAGCCGGTGCCCGCCAAGCTGGTGCGCGAGACCCTGCGCGAATTGGCCGCCGACGTGCCCATCGCCGCCGTGCGCATCGGCATGCTGGCTTCCGACGAAGTGGTCGCGGCAGTCGTGGACTTCCTGCAGGCCGCCAGAATCCCCCACGTGGTGCTCGATCCTGTCCTGCGCTCCACCAGCGGCAGCCCCCTGCTCGACAAGGCGGGCATCGAGCGCATGCAGAAGCAACTGCTGCCCCTGGTCAGCGTGATCACCCCCAACATCGAGGAGGCTGGTACGCTCGCCGGCATGAAGGTCACCAACCTGGAGGAGATGCACGCCGCCGCCGCCAAACTGCACAAGCTGGGCGCGCGCCAGGTCATTGTCACCGGCGGGCACCTGGAGAAAGCCGTGGACCTGGTCAGCGTGGCCGCTTCCAACGGTACGCCGCCGGAGCAGATCGAATTCGGCTCCGACCGCCTGCGCTCCACCTCCACCCACGGCACCGGCTGCGCCTTCGCCACCGCGCTGGCCGTCAATCTTGCCCAGGGCAAGCAGCTCCAGGACGCGGCGGTGCTGGCCAAGGCCTACGTCACCAAGGCCATCGCCCGCGCCTATCCCCTGGGCAAAGGTTCGGGGCCCGTCCACCATCTCTTCCGCATGGACGAGCAGCCGCGGCCGGCCGCCGACGCGGTCGAGCCCAAGCACTAGTCGCACCCAGCGGCCCGCCAGCTCCGCGATAGCGAAGGCGCCGCCGAATCAGGTACACTCCAGTTTCCCCATGCGATTTCGCTCCGCACTCCTCCCCTGCGCCGGTCTGCTCTTACTCGCCCTGCTGTTGCGCGCCCCGCTCCTGGCGGCGCAGCAGGACGCTTCGGCGGCGCTCCCGCCCATCACCGCCACCGTGAAGTCCGACCCCCTCACCCGCACCGCCTTCGACCACTACTACAACCTGGAGTACGACCAGGCGGTGAAGGAGTTCGAGCGCGCCCTCGAGCAACATCCCCAGGACCCTTTCGCGGTCAACCACCTCATCAACGCCCTGATGTTCCGCGAGCTCTACCGCACCGGGGCCCTGGACACCAGCCTCTACGCCAACAACTCCTTCATCAATAAGAAGACCTATCCGGTGGATCCGGCGGTGAAGCAGCGCATCCAGGAACTCACCCAGCGCGCCCTGCAGCTCGAGCAGGAGCGGCTGAAGGTGAATCCCAACGATGTGGACACGCTCTATGCCCGCGGCACCACCCTGGGCCTGCGCGCCACCTACATCGGCCTGGTGGATAAGGCCTGGTACTCGGCGCTGCGCAGCGCACTGGCCGCCCGCCACGACCAGGAGCGGGTGCTGCAGCTCGCTCCCAACTACTCCGACGCCAAGACCCTGGTGGGCACGCACAACTACGTCATCGCGGGGCTGCCCTGGGTGATCAAGGTGGCGGCTGCGGTGGTGGGGGTGAGCGGCAGCCGGCAGAAGGGCCTGCAGCAATTGCAGGAGGCCGCCGCCGCCAGCGGCGAAACCGCGGTGGACGCCAACGTCATCCTCGGCCTCTTCTACCGCCGCGAGCAGCGCTACGACGAGGCCTTGCAGCGGGTGCGCGGCCTCATCGCTGCCCATCCCAAGAACTTCCTCTTTCAGCTCGAGGAGGCCAACCTGCTCAACGCCGCCGGCCACGGCCCGGAGGCCATCGCCGCCTACGGCCGCATCCTGCAGGAAGGGAAGCAGGGCTACTTCGCCGATCCCCACCTGGAGCTGGCCGCCTTCGGCCTGGGCGAGGCCCAGCGCGGCCAGCGCCACTTCCCGGAGGCCCGCGAGGCCTACGAAAGCGTCAACCAGTATCCCCACCGCGATCCCGAGCTGCGCCAGAGGGCCGTGCTGGCCACCGGCGAGATGGACGATGTGCTCGGGCAGCGCGACCAGGCCCTGGCCAAGTACCGCGACGTCATCGCTCAGAACGCGTCTACCCCCGAAGCCGACCTCGCCCGCAAGCACCTCAAACAACCCTTCCGTATGCCATAATCGCGGAAGAGGGAACTTCCTTCCTCCGCTTGCGTATTCCTCTCTAGGGGGATCGCCATGTACTGCAACTACTGTGGCAAGGTCATCCAGGACGACGCCAACCTGTGCGCCTACTGCGGCAAGCGGGTGGGAGCGGTGGTGGCGCGCCGCCGTCTGGTGCGCCCGCGCGAAGGACGCTGGATCGCCGGCGTCTGCCGCGGCTTCGCCGAGTACTTCGACATCGATGTGGCCGTGATCCGCCTGATGTGGGTGCTGGTGGTCTTCTTTGCCGGCGGCGGTATCCTCGCCTACATCATTGCCTGGATCATCATGCCGGAGGAGCCCGAGGTGGTCACCGTGGCCGCGCCCGCCGACGCCCACCCCACCCACCCCGCGCCGTAGGTTTTCTCGGGGTAGCGCTGGCATCCTGCCGGCTGTCCTGCGGGCGGGAGGCCCGCAGCCCGGGCAGGCGAGACGCCTGCCTCCCCGCCGGGACGGCGGCGCTACACAGCCCGGTCGGCCGCATTTTGCTTTGCACGCCGCCGACGCACTACACTATCTTCCCTTTCATGCAAGTCACCAGCGAAGACGCCAAGCTCTTCTTCGAGACTGTGGGCGAAGGTCCGCCGGTGGTCCTCCTCCATCCCTTTCCCGCCAACCACGAGGTGTGGATGCCGGTGGCCGAGCGCCTGAGCGCCAAGTACCGCTGCATCCTGCCTGACCTGCGTGCCCACGGCGACTCGGAGGCCGGCGCCGGCCCCGCCCTCATGAGCCGCCATGCCCAGGACCTCAACCGCATCTGCGAGCAGGCTGCGGTGGGCAAGGCGGTCTTTGCCGGAGTCTCCATCGGCGGCTACGTCCTCTTCGAGTTCTGGCGGCAGTCGCCGGAGCGCGCGCACGCCCTCATCTTCTGCGATACCCGCGCCTCCGCCGACAGCGACGAAGCCCGCGCCGCCCGCCTCAAATCCGCCGAGGACGTCCTGCAGAGTGGCCCCGAACCCTTCTTCGACGCGCTCCTTCCCAAGCTGCTGGGCGAGACCACGCGGCGCGAGCGTCCCGACCTGGTGGAGCAGGCGCGCAAGATGATGGCCAGGATGCTGACCGAGCGCATCGCCGCGGTGCAGCAGGGAATGGCCGCGCGCCCCGACTCCATCCCCACGCTCGCGACCATCACCGTGCCCACGCTGGTGCTGGCGGGCGAGGAAGACACGCTCACGCCGCGCACCGACGCCGAGGTCATCGCCAAGGGCATCCCCGGCTCCCAGCTCAAGCTCATCCCCCGCGCCGGCCACTTTGCTCCCTTCGAGCAGCCGGATGAGACGGCCGCCGCCCTGCTCGCCTTCCTCGATTCTCTACCACGGTGGTAAGGCGACGGATCACAAACCCGCAAACTTTGGGGGAGAAGATAAGGTCCGTGTACGAGCAGTTCTTTCTCCACCCGTTTCCTCTTGAGGACGTGTGCAAGCTCGAATCGGTGAATGCTGAGAAATGGCAATATCTCCACGGGGAATTGGACCTCTACTTTGCTCTGGTAGCCGGCTACGCATCCGGTGCAGACCGACTCAGACGCAGGCCCACGGCGGCTCTGGTGAAGGCTAGGAAGGACCTGTCGCAGCCGTTCTTCGATAGGTATGCCCACCTGGCCATCTATCGAAGTTCGATTTCCAGCGAGTCCACGCCACACCTTTTTCACAATCTCGAACTGGTCGAGGCGATGCGAAAGGACTTGCTGGTGCTTATCGGCGAACTGTTGGAGGGCAAGCAGATCTGAGCGGGTTTTGAAAATAGTGCCCCCGCCGTCTAGAATCGCTAGGCCATGATGGAAGCCTATCTCGTTCCCGAGAGGACCCGGGTCACCGCCAAGGGCGACGGTGCGGCGGTGGACCTCAGCGCCGCCAAGGGCCGCATCTTCCTCGCCACCCTCGCCATCACCGACATCATCGAGCAGGAGTCGCTGGACGTGAGCCTGTGGGGCTCGGCCGACGGCCAGAACTGGGGACAGAAGTCCCTGGCCGCCTTCCCGCAACTCTTCTACCGCGGCGAGGCCCCGTTGCTGGCGGACCTCACCGCCCATCCCGAGATCAAGTTCCTGCGCGCCCACTGGGAGGTGGCGCGCTGGGGACGCGGCGAGCCTACACCCATGTTCGTCTTCCAGGTCACCCTGAAGGAAGTGCCGCCGGAGGTGATGAAGGAAGTCGCGACCGCGGCCGCGGCCCGCAGGTAGCGCCGGCACCGGCCTCCGCCATGGCCGATCCCTCGAGCGTCGTCGTCCGCCCCGCCCGCAACGTCTTGGGCTCGCTGCGCCTGCCCGGCGACAAGTCCATCTCCCATCGCTACGCCATGCTGGCCGCCCTGGCCGAAGGCACCACCCACCTCGAGAACTTCTCCCGCGGTGCCGACTGCGCCTCCACCCTCGCCTGCATGGAAGCCCTGGGTGCGGGCGTCACCCGCGCTGCGGAAGGCGGGGTGGATATCCAGGGCATCGGCCCGGCGCTGCAGCCGCCGGCCCGCGCGCTCGACTGCGGCAACTCCGGCTCCACCATGCGCATGCTGGCCGGCATCCTCGCCGGCCAGAGGTTCTCTTCCGAG
>DATIWW010000091.1:0-3025 GCA_035519175.1 Terriglobales bacterium | reverse complement strand
AAATCTACGAGTTCGAAGAAGAACTCAGGGCGTTGCATCCACGGAACCAAAATGTGCGGCCCAAGATACGGCAACAGCTCCAGGTTCTCCGAGACACGGGCCTTATCAGGTTTTACGAGCCCGGGCAACTATAGGCTAACTCCCAGCTCGTAACTCCTCGCCAACGCGCGGCCTGCGGCCTAGAATCGAGACATGTCCTCCGGCCGCATGACGAGGGTCGCCGTAAAGGCCCTGGATGCGTTGGCCAAGCTCAAACGCCGGCCGCCGGAGCAGGGGATTCCGGCGAGCGCCGTGGTGGGGAAGCGGGGCGAAGAAGAGGCCTACTTCCACCTGCGGCGGATGGGGTACGTGATGGTGGCACGCAATTGGCGCTCCCCGCGCCGCCACGGCGAGATCGACCTGATCGGATGGGAGGGCGACACGCTCTGCTTCATCGAGGTCAAGACCCGCACCACGCGCGAGGTCAAGCCCGCCGAGGCTGCCGTCGACCGCCACCAGCAGCAGGACCTGGTCGCCATGGCGCGCGACTACCTGCGCCGCGTCGCCGGCCAGCCGCCCTGCCGCTTCGACATCGTCAGCATTTATTTCGAGCCCGGCGCCGCCGCCGACCTCACGCTCTTCAAGAACGCCTTCCCGATGATTTAGAATGAGGCACGCTGCTTCCCAGGAGACCATTCACAGATGCCAGAGCTGCGCAAAGACCCTGTCACGGGGCGTTGGGTCATCATTTCTACCGACCGGGCCAAGCGGCCCACGGATTTTTCCCGCGAGCCGGTGCGCATGAAGGGCGGCTTCTGTCCCTTCTGTCCCGGCAACGAGTCCAAGACGCCGCCCGAGGTGCTGGCTTTCCGGCCGCAGCCCGACGGCGGGCCGGCGCCCGAGCGCGACACCCCGGGGTGGCGGGTGCGCGTCGTCCCCAACAAGTTCCCGGCGCTGGGCGTCGAGGGCAACCTGGACCGCCAGGCCGAAGGCATGTTCGACCGCATGAACGGAGTGGGCGCGCACGAGGTCATCATCGAGACCCCGGAGCACAACCTGACCCTGGCCAATCTGCCCATCAAGCGGGTGGAGGACGTGATCTGGGCCTTCCGCGACCGCATCATCGACCTGCGCCAGGACAAGCGCTTCAAGTACATCCTGATCTTCAAGAACCACGGGGAGCCGGCGGGAGCGTCGCTGGAGCACCCGCACTCGCAATTGATCGCGCTGCCCATCGTGCCGCGGCAGGTGATCGAGGAGCTGCAGGGCGCGAAGCAGTACTACACCTACAAGGAACGCTGCATCTTCTGCGACGTGATCCACCAGGAGATGGAGGCGGGGGTGAGAGTGGTGTCGGAGAACGCGGACTTTCTGACCATCTCGCCGTACGCGCCGCGCTTCCCCTTCGAGACCTGGATCCTGCCTAAGCGGCATGAGTCGGCCTTCGAGAATTCCACCAGCCAGAGCTACGAGAACCTCGCCCGCGCCATCCAGAGCCTGCTGGCCAAGGGTAACCTGGTGCTCGACAACCCTTCCTACAACTTCATCATCCACACCTCGCCGCTGCAGGAAGCCAACAACGACTACTACCACTGGCACATGGAGTTCATGCCCAAGCTCACCAAGGTCGCCGGTTTCGAATGGGGCAGTGGATTTTATATCAATCCGACGCCGCCGGAGGAGGCGGCGCGGTTTTTGAGAGAGGCGCCGGTGGAAGCGGCGCAGCCGGTCACGGCTTAGTGGTTCTCCTGGTATTCCTCGTGCCAGGCCATCTGGATGGCCTCGAGCTTGCCTTCGTTGGAGAGCTTGGGATCGGCGGCGAAGCCGGGCAGTTCGATCACGTACTTGTGCAGGTCGGTGAAGCGCACGGTCAGCGGATCCAGGTCGGGGAACTTTTCCGAAAGCATCAGGGCGATATCTTCGGCGTCATCCCAGGTTAATTCTTTTGGCATAGTGGCGACGTTCCTCCAAGGCAAAAGGAAAAAGGCAAAAGGCAAAAACCCAGAGCGAGTTCAGTGGTCGCCGCCCTCGGAGACGTAGTTGCGGTTCCAGGCGGGAATCTCGACCACCACCTCGCCCGGCCCCCGGATCACCGCCTGGCAACCCAGCCGCGAGTTGAGCTGCAGGTCGGCGGCCATGTCGAGGCGGTCGGCCTCCTCGTCTTCCATCTCGCTGAGCAGTTCCTTGCCCTGCTTGACCCAGACGTGGCAGGTGGTGCAGGCGCAGTTGCCGCCGCAGGCGTGGTCGAGGCGCACGCCATTATTGAGGGCCACGTCGAGGATGGACTGCGGCTTGCCGTGCTCCTTGTAGGGGAGCTTGCCGTGCTCGAACTCCACCGTCTTGCCCTCGGGCAGGAAGGTGAGGCGGACCAGGTTGGCCTTGTCGGCGGTGGCGGTGGAGCCGGATTTTTCGTTTTTCTCGGACATGGTCCTCACTTCTTGATGATCTCCGCGGGGGCGATGGGATGCGGCGCGGCGGGGCCTTCGCCCAGGTCCGCCGTCTCCATGGTCTTGCCCTTGAGCGCGGTCGAGACCGCGGAATCCATCATCAGCTCGGCCAGGCGCAGGGTGGCCTGGTTGAGCGCCTCCAGGCCGTCGCGGATGGGCTTGTACTCCTCGCCCTGGGCCACCTCGCGCAGCGCCTTCTGCAGCTTCTCGATCTTCTTTCTCTCGTCCCTGGTCAATTGCTCCCAGGCGGGCGACTTGCGCCCCTTCTCCAGCGCCGCCAGGATGGTCTCGGTCTCGTTGCGCGCTTCGATGAGCTGGCGCTGGCGGAAGTCCTCCTCGGCGTAGTCGAAGGAGTCCAGGATCATGCTCTCCACCTGCTCGTCGGTGAGGCCGTAGCTGGGCTTGACCTGGATCTCGGCCTCCTTGCCGCTGCGCTGCTCGCGCGCGCTGACGTGCAGGATGCCGTTGGCGTCGATGAGGAACTTGACCTCGATGCGCGGCAGCCCCGCCGGCATGGGCGGGATGCCCTTCAGGTCGAAGCGGGCGAGCGAGCGGCAGTCCTTGGCCAGTTCGCGCTCGCCCTGCACCACATGGATGGC
>DATIWW010000090.1:0-2500 GCA_035519175.1 Terriglobales bacterium | reverse complement strand
CGGCGCCTGCGCCAGCGGCCGCTCCGGCCGCTGCTCCGCCGGCGGCCCCGGCGGCTGCTCCGCAAAAGACGATCTCGCAGACGCTCGGCGTCTCGGTCTTCCCGGCCAAGCAGCAGACTCCTGAGGTCCAGGCCAAGGACGAATCGGACTGCTACGCCTGGGCGAAGCAGAACACCGGCATCGATCCCGCGGCCCCGGCGGCGCCGGCCGCCGACGCCCCGGACAAGAAGGGCGGCGCGGTGCGCGGCGCGGCCAAAGGGGCGGCGGTGGGCGCTGCCGTCGGCGCCATCGCCGGAGACGCGGGCAAGGGCGCGGCGATCGGCGCCACCGCCGGCGGAGTGGGCGGGCGCGCGGGCCAGAGAAAGGCCAACGCCGC
Source organism: Terriglobales bacterium (assembly GCA_035519175.1). Lineage (GTDB taxonomy): Bacteria > Acidobacteriota > Terriglobia > Terriglobales > Acidobacteriaceae > DASPRL01. The sequence continues at coordinate 2,124 of DATIWW010000090.1, read as the reverse complement.
GGCCGACCAGAAGGCCCAGGCGCAAGCGCAGCAGGCCGCAGCGGACACCAAGGCGACCTTCAACAAGGGTTTCTGCGCCTGCCTCGAAGGCAAGGGCTACACGGCCAAGTAGTCTCGAGAGGGCGCCAGAAGCCGCGCAGTGCTGCGGCAGCGATCTGGATCAAGGCGCGCTGAGCAGGGTGATCTCGGCGTCGCCGTCGTCCATCAAGCGCTCGTAGGGCTTCAAATCGATGCCGCGGCTCCGCGCGACCGAGAGCAGGAGGCTCTGCCCGGGCACGGGCCGGTCCGGCTGCAGCCGGTAGATGGCGTCTTCGTACACCTGGCGCGGGTCGGCCGGCTTCCAGCAGTCGCTCTCCAGCGCGCTGAGGCCGTCGTCGAGGAAGAGCGCCTCGATCAGGTTGTGGTGCAGGAGCATCACCTGAGGCGCTTCCCGGCCGAAGAGCTTCTGCGACAGCTCCCGGTACGCGCCAGCGCGCTGGAGGAGATGGCTGAGGTAGACCTTGCGAAAGCGCGACAGGTCCGCCCTGGGGTCCTTGCGCAGCGCCTCGACCAGCGCCCGGTCGAGCCGCCAGTCGCTGGTGTCGAGCGTGACGTACGCGTTGCGGTAGCCGAGCTTCTGCAGGAACGCGCGCATCCCGTCGCGCTTCCCGGGCGTGTTCCCTTCGCGCAGGTAGGTGAAGCGGAAGTACTTCCCGTAGCCCGGCGACTTCCGGATGACCGCGTCGCAGTCGAGCAGCTCCTGCTGGTAGGCCTGCAGCGTGAGCTTCTTGTCGTTCAGGTCGGGATGCGTGACGGTGTGGTTTCCCACCAGGTGCCCGGCTTCGCCCCAGGCGCGCACCAGCGCGAAGCCTTCGGGCCGCGTGGCGCCGTTTCCCGAGGTGACGAAGAGTCCGGCGACGGCCTGGTGCTTCGCCAGCGCCCGCAGCAGCGCCTGGTTGCGGGCGAGCGGGCTGAGGAGCGGCGTCTCCTCCAGCTTGGGGCCGTCGTCGAAGGTGAAGGCCAGCGGCGTGGGATGGGCGCAGGCGAGGGCGAGCAGCAGGGCAAGCATGCGGCACTCTTTCCCGGGACCTCGCGCAGCCGCAAGCGGTGGTCGGCCCGCAAACCCTGGAGATGTCGTGGAGGCAGCGGCGGCCGCTCCACAAGGCCCCAGCACCTCGCCGGGTCAAGGTCTTCCCAGCGTGAGCTTGCTCACCGACGCCTGTGTAGAGAGACTGGACGGCGGCGTCGGGCCGCGCCGGCTGCAGAATCGTCCGCGACGCCCGTCAGGCCAGGCAAGAGGAGGCTCCCATGGGTGAAGTCGCCTACCGCGCTCAGGTCCGGGTCGAGCGCGTCAAGGGTTCGCTGCGCAAGGCTTTCCTGCCCGTTGATCCACAACCGGTGCTCTTCAGCACCCACGGTGCGGTGGCGGAACACTACGGCTCGAAGCCCGGCACGTACGAACCGCATGCCACCACGCTCGACTACATGGTGGCGTCAGCAGCGGGTTGACTGACCGGTACCTATGGAGGCGCGCTGGAAGCGCGCCAGGTCCCCGCATCCGCCGGGAGGCTCGTCGCGGAAGCCGTTGGAGAGGTGGAGTTGGAAGGCAAGGTCCTGGTGCTCAAGCGCATCCACGTCAAGCTGTCGCTGGAATGCGCTCCCGAGCAGCGCGAGACCGCCGAGCGCGTGCACGGCTTCTTCGCCCAGTCATGCCCGGTCTATCGATCGATCCACCCGCAGGTGACCATCACCACCGAGCTCGCGTTCCGCTAGAGAGGCCGGTCTGCGCTTCCACCCCGGAGCGGCCATCCGCCATTGCCGGACGTGCCGTGCCCCGGCTCACGCCACGCCGTCTTGCGGTGACTGGAGATTGTCCAGCCGGGGTCCAGGACGCGCAGTGCGGAGAAGAGCGACTCCGACGCTCGAGAAATTCCCGCGACTCCCCGCCGGGATGAGTTGGTCGGGGAGACAGGATTTGAAGGTGTAAAATTGCAGTGATACAAGTCCGCGACGGCGCACCCTTTTCCAGCTACGTAGCTGACTGCAGGCGCTTTTTCCGGCATCGACGAGTCCGTCAGAGTCCTCCCGGATCCCCGAAAATCCACCCCGGTTGTGGAGACATTGTGGAGACGGATCCGGCTTGAC
>DATIWW010000089.1:0-10782 GCA_035519175.1 Terriglobales bacterium | reverse complement strand
TTTCACGGTTCCGCGCCAGCCGGCGTGGAGAACGTCCACCGTTTGATGTCTAGCATCTATCAGAATCACGGGTAGGCAGTCCGCTGTCTGGACCGTCAGCAAGAGCCGTGGAGTCGCCGTGACTAGTCCGTCCCCCACGAGCGTGGCTTCCGGAACCCGATCCACGCAGTGAATCAAGTCAGAGTGGATTTGCCGCAAGGTGACAAGCGGCCACACCTGCTTGTCCCGTGTGGCGCCCACTTCCTTCAGGAAAATCCCCCGGTTTCGCTTCACGGAGGTGCGCGAATCCTTATCCGTGAAGCCGAGGTTCAGCGCATTTCGACCGAAGCTGCGGGAGAAACCGGCAACTCGGGTGCTGAAGCCGTGAACCAGCCAGGGCAGGGAGGCGAGAGAGTCGGCGCGAAGGATGGTCGGGGCAGCTTGCTTACGGGCGTGCACATACCATATTAGCAACCTAGCCACTCGTCCTGAGGGGTATGACCCTACGGCGGTTCGGGTGCTCCTTTTGTAACTTGGCACGCCCCGCCGGTCTCTCGTAAAGTGATGAAAGTTAAGGCTCTTCCCTGACGTCAGCGGCCCTCGACGTGCATCAATGTGGCGCGGAGCGCTGTTATCTAGGGTTTAGCGTCAAATACGTGCAATATTTGGATGGCTTGAGTATGAAGTACATAGGGTGGCTTCTCATAGGTTTGGCGGTTTCATCACTTCCGCTTGTGGGACAAGCGTCGTCCTACGTGCCAACCGCCAGCGCAGTTGCCGCCCCCGCCCCGTCGGGAACGGATCCGTCCAACGATCCAATTCTCACCATCCGCAAGCGTGTGGACGAGGTCAACGTGCTGTTCATCGCCACCGACAAGCGGGGAAAGTTCGTCCGCAATCTGGGGCAGAACGATTTCACTTTCCTGGATGACCACAAGCCTCCGCAGGCCATCATCAACTTCCGCCGCGAAACTGACCTGCCCATCGAACTGGGCCTTTTGGTCGATACCAGCGGCTCGGTCGACAGCCGCTTTGGATTCGAGCAGGAAGCGGCGATCAGCTTCATGCAGCATGTGATCCGGGCGAATTTTGACCGGGCCTTTGTGGTGGGCTTCAATGGGCACGGCCGCCTAACGCAGGATTTCACGGACAACGTTCAGCTGCTCCAAACCGGAGTTCACCAGCTGAGACCTGGAGGAGGCACGGCACTTTACGACGCGATCTACCACGCCTGCAAAGACAAGCTGAACAAAGAAAAGTCGGACCACCCGGTGCGCCGCGCCATTGTGGTAGTCAGCGATGGCGAAGACAACCAGAGTGAAGTCAGCCGGGCCCAGGCCATAGAAATGGCGCAACGGGCCGAGGTGATCATCTACGCCATTTCGACCGATGACAGCGGATTGATTCTCCGTGGCGACAAAGTCCTACAGCAGCTGGCCGATGCCACCGGTGGCCGCGCGTTCTTTCCCTTCAAGATGAAGGACATTACCCGTTCTTTTGCCGCCATCGAAGATGAGCTGCGCAGCCAGTACGTAGTTTCCTATCGTCCCGCTGATTTCGATGCCGATGGCCGTTTCCGCACTATCGAGATCAATGCCCTGAAGAAGGACCTTCAAGTCCGTGCGCGCAAGGGCTACTTCGCGCCTCGCCAGTAAGGACTGCCTTCCCCCGTTCCGAGCGTGGCTTCGGTACCGTGGTAACCACAGCTGGAATTGACGAATCCCCGCAGTCAAGGGAAGATTCAGACATCGCATACAGTGCGCTGGGGAAGCTATGCGGATTAAGTTCTGGGGGGTGCGTGGCTCAACGCCCACTCCTCAGCCGGAAAACATGCGCTACGGGGGCAACACCTCCTGCGTGGAGGTGCGCATCAACGGCCAGCTCTACGTCTTCGATTGCGGCACCGGCTTCCGCGTGCTGGGCAAGCGCCTGGAAGAGGAGTTCCAGAACAAGCCCATCTACGCCCACATCTTCATCTCCCACTTCCACTGGGACCACATCCAGGGCATCCCCTTCTTCACCCCGCTGTACAACAACCGCGACAATTACTTCTTCTTCCATTCGTCGAACCGGACGCGGGGGCTGCAGCGGGCCATCGAGGAGCAGATGGCCGACCCCTACTTCCCGGTGGACATGAGCGAGATGGCGGCCCACCGCAACTTCTACGACATCGAGGAGGACCGCATCTCCTTCGACGACTGCGTGATCCAGTCCATGTGGCTGAACCACCCGCAGGGCTGCCTGGGCTTCCGCATCGAGACCGAGAAAGGGGTGCTGGTGTACGCCACCGACAACGAGCCCGGCCATCCCGTCTTCGACAAGAACGTGCGCAAGCTGGCGCAGGGCGCGGACGTGCTCATCTACGACGCCCAGTACCTGCCCGACGAATACGAAGCCAAGCGCCGGGGTTGGGGGCACAGCCACTGGCGGGAGGCGGTCAACATCGTGATGGAGAGCGGGGCCAAGGAGCTGGTGCTCTTCCACCACGATCCCGACCACAACGACGCCTGCATCGACAGCATCGTGAAGGCGGCCCGCGACCACTATCCCAAGGTGAGGGCGGCCAGCGAGGGGATGGAGATACAGTTGTAGTCCGTAGCAGGTAGCTGGGAGTTAGCCGGTCCGGCCTGCGCCCTGCTCTAGCTGAGGCGGGGGACTTCACGACTCACCCCCAAGGACATGAAGGGCGGCACCACCGGCCGGGGTGCCGGGGCTGGTCCCTAAGTCCCTCTGCTGGCTTGCCTTTGGGGTTGCCGCCTACATATACTTTGCGAACGTCCAACACATCCATGCCGCCCTGGGAAGGCTTGCGTGTCTGCTGGGGGCGGCGGGCCCGGCCTTGGGAGACGCCATGAAGACCATTTCCCTGGAACAGGAAATCAACCCCTGGGAAGCGCAAGCTGCGCGCTTCGACCTGGCGGCGCAGAAACTGAACCTGGACGAAGGACTGTGGAAGATCCTGCGCTACCCCACCCGCGAGATCATCGTGCACATCCCCATCGCCATGGACGACGGGCGCATCGAGGTGTTCACCGGCTTCCGGGTGCAGCACTCCATCGCGCGCGGGCCGGCCAAGGGCGGGGTGCGCTACTCCCCCGACGTCACCCTGGACGAGGTGCGGGCGCTGGCCTCCTGGATGACCTGGAAGTGCGCGGTGGTGAACATCCCCTTCGGCGGGGCCAAGGGCGGCGTGATCTGCGATCCCAAGAAGCTTTCCATGGCGGAGCTGGAGAAGATCACGCGGCGCTACACCGCCGAATTGATCGAGTTCATCGGGCCGGAGAAGGACGTGCCCGCCCCCGACATAAACACCAACGAGCAGATCATGGCGTGGATGATGGACACCTACTCCATGCACATGCGGCAGACGGTGACCGCGGTGGTGACCGGCAAGCCCATCAACATGGGAGGCTCGCGGGGCCGGCGCGAGGCCACCGGGCGCGGCGTGATGATCGTGGCCGACGAAGCCCTGAAAAAGCTGGGCATGAACCGCGAGGAGACGCGGGTGATCGTGCAGGGCTTCGGCAACGTGGGCTCCAACACCGCCCGCCTGATGCAGGAGGCGGGCTACAAGGTGATCGGGCTGGCCGAGATCGACGGCGGCCTCTACAACCAGAAGGGCCTGGACATCAACGCCCTGCTGGAGTACCGGCAGCGCAACGGCACCGTGGTGGGCTTCCCTGGCGCGGAGAAGATGGATGAGCACGAGCTGCTGGTCAGCGATTGCGACATCCTGATCCCGGCGGCCACCGAGAACGTGATCACCAGCCAGAACGCGGAGCGGGTGAAGGCGCGCATCCTGGTGGAGGGCGCCAACGGTCCCACCACCGCCGCCGCCGACGACATCCTGGCGGAGAAGAAGGTCTTTGTCATCCCCGACATCCTGGCCAACGCCGGGGGCGTGACTGCCAGCTACTTCGAGTGGGTGCAGGACCGGCAGGGATACTTCTGGAAGGAGTCGGTGGTCATCGAGCAACTGGAGCACATCATGCGCTCCAGCTTCGAGGACGTGGTGCGCTACGCCGAGACCCACGGGGTGAACAACCGCATCGCGGCGTACATGCTGGCCATCGACCGCGTGGCGTACACCATCCGGCAGCGCGGAATCTACGCCTAGGGACTGCGCCGACCCCTGACTCCTGATCGCTGACTCTCGGGGTCCTTCGCTGCGCTCAGGATCTCGCCTGGCGGCTCGGACGCCGCCAAAGCGGCTCGACTTCCATTGCTTTCCCCTTGCCTGGAAGCGCATAATTTGCGGGTGATGGGTGGTGTGGACAGTCGCCCCGCTCACAGTCTGGGCGCTGGTCTTACGATCCACTGACCACCCTCCACTATCCACTGGTTTTCGTGAATCTGCCCAACTACATCACGCTCACCCGCATCGCGGCGGTGCCGCTGCTGATCTGGATCCTGCTGGCGGGGGGGCACTTCCAGGCCTTCCACGGGGAGCGGGAATTGGCGGCGGCGCTGGTGTTCGTGGCCGCCTCCATCACCGACGGCATCGACGGGTACCTGGCGCGCAAGCGCGGGCAGATCACCACCATGGGCATGCTGCTGGACCCGCTGGCCGACAAGCTGATGATCGCGGCCGCTTTCATCACCCTGGTGCAGGTGAATCCCTCGATCGTGCCGGCGTGGATCGCGGTGATCATCGTGGGGCGGGAGTTCCTGGTGAGCGGGCTGCGCTCCATCGCCGCCTCCGAGGGCTTCACCATCGAGGCCAGCGACCTGGGCAAGCTCAAGATGGTGGTGCAGATCGTGGCGGTGGTGGCCGCCATCCTCGACCATGCCTGGCACTTCTGGCCGCTGCCGGTGCCCGGCGACTACGTCTTCCCCGTGCACATGATCGCGCTGTTCGCCATCGGCTACACCGTCTTCCTGTCGCTGGGCTCGGCGGTGGACTACTTCGCCGCCTTCTGGGTGAAGATCGACAAGTCGGTGACCAAGCGGCGCAAGCGCCGCGCCTTCATTCTGAGCCGCCCCAAGAAGTTCGGGGTGGCGCCCGAGGAGCTGCCCACGCAACCCCCGCAGCAACGGTGATGGCCTCACCGCAGCCCAATCCGTCCGCCGCCGTGGTGGTCCCCGAGTACTCGCCGGAAGAGCGGCGCCTGCTGCTGGAGCTGGCCCACCGCGCGGTGCGCGCCTCGCTCGCGGAGCGGGAGATCGACCTCACGCCGCCTTCGGGCCACCTGGCGGAGCCGCGGGGCGCCTTCACCACCTGGCACCTGCGCGGGCAGTTGCGCGGCTGCGTCGGCTACGTGGCGGCGGTCCATTCCCTCTACCGCACGGTGGCGGAGACCGCGGTAGCCGCCGCCTTCCACGACACCCGCTTCGACCCGGTGAACGCGGACGAGGCCGGAGACCTGGAGGCCGAGATCAGTGTGCTCTCCCCCCTGCGCTCCATCCGCCCGGAGGAGATCGAGATCGGGCGCCACGGCCTGGTGATCGGGCTGGGGCGGCAGCGCGGCCTGCTCCTGCCCCAGGTCCCGGGGGAGTACGGCTGGAACGCCGAGACCTTCCTGGAGGAGACCTGCCACAAGGCCGGCCTGCCCGGCGACGCCTGGCGGCGTGGGGCGACGATCGAGGGCTTTACGGCCGAGGTCTTCGGGGACCGAGACAGTCGTTAGTCGTTAGTCGTTGGCCGGCAGCTTCTACCTTCGAGCTCCTAGCGCTCAGCTCCTGCCTCGCGGGGATCCGCGTGAATCCGCGGCGAAATTCCTGAGATGCCAAGCAAAGAAAATCGCCAGCGGTGGTTGCCGCTGGCGACTGGAGACTGGCGACTGGCGACGTCCCTAGGGCATGCTGGCGCCCGCGGGCACGATCCAAACCTCGGCCTTCATCCCCGGCTCGGTGGCGGTGCGGGTCTCGATGCGCTTGGGGTCGATGCCCTTGGAGCGGGTGAGGTAGGCCTTGACGTTGTTGGCGCGGCGCGTGGCCAGACTCTTGGCCTCCTTGGCATCGCGGAAGCCGATGACCACGGCGCTCGAGTCGGACTCGCGCTGCAGGCGCAGGGCGATGTCGTCGAGGATGGCCTTGGCCTTGTTGTCCACGTAGGCGGAGCCGCGCTTGAAGTTGATGTCGGCCAGCTTGGCGGCGGCCGGGGGTGCGGGAGCGGCCTCCACGTTGATGGTGTTGATGGCGCTGGCCGAGAGGTTGCGGTCGTCGGTGGCGGTGGAGGTCACGGTGACGGCGCCAGGGGAGACGCTCTGGGTGGCCAGCAGCGCGCTGTTGTCCCGCGGCGAGAGCTGCCCGCGGTCGGCGCTGAAGGTGTAGGTCAGCGGGCGGTCATCGGGGCTGGCGCCCTGGCAGGTGATGGTGGAACTCTCCCCGGGATGCACGGTGGCCGGGCTGGCCACGCAGGAGATGGTGGGCGGGTTCATTGGGGCCGGCGGCGGAGGCGGCGGCGGCGGCGGTAACTCCGTCAACTCCACGGAGTCGCCCACCTGGACCGATTCCAGGGTGAAGGTCACCATGCCGGTGGAACTGGTGGGGGTGACGCCCACGATGATCATTTGCCCCAGGGCCATGCGCGGCAGCTCCCCGCTGCGCGTGCCGGGGAAGGTGGGCGGGTGCTCCTGGGTGTCGGTGATCATGCTGGCCTTGTAGGAGAGGTAGTCGCCTTGGTCCTTGCGGGTCTCCGGATAGGTGCGGGTGATGGTGAAGTAGTCGCCCACCTTCACTCCCTTATCGGCGCCGATGTTGAGGTAGACGCGGCCGTGGGTGCCCACCAGGTAATCGAAGTCCTTGGCCATCACGATGCGCCCGCTCAGCTTGCCGTTGGGCGGGAGGAAGCGATTGAAGGGGACCACCGGGGCGAAGCTGGGAATGGGTTTATCCACGAAGGGGATGGCCAGGTCGCCGGGATTGATGGCGTCGCAGGAGTAGGAGACCCAGGCGATGCCGGTGTTGCCGCGGACGTCCACGATCTTCACCCGCCCCAGCTCGGCATAGGCCTGGCCCAGGCCGGCGATCTCCATGTGCTGTCCGGAATAGGCTTCGAAGCGGTTGGGGTCGTGCAGGTGGCGCACGATGCTGTATTCCGCGCCCGGCTGGAAGCCGCCGCCGGTCAGATAAACGTACTCGCGGCTGCCGTAGTAGGTCTCGTGGGGCGTGTCCCAGCCGCCGACCACGTAGGCGCTCTCGGGCACGGCTTGGTTGGTGATGAAGCCGGCACAATACACGTCGGAGTAGGTCGGCTGCTCGGCAGTCTCCACCAGATTGGTGGCGGCCACCTGGGCCGCCGGCGCCTGGGTGCTGGGCTGCTGGGCCATGGCCACGGCCGCCAGTGCTACAAGGACCAAACCGATCCGCTTCATGTTTCCTCCGGATTCCCCTGGCGCGGAGGCGGCGTAGGACCCGGAGCGACCCCGGGAAACCCAAGGCAGACCGGCTGCCCCCGTGCGCACAAAGACTCGACCGTCCAAAAGCGGGACGTTTCCGGTTGCAACGCTAGCAAAGCACCCTAAGTGGGTCAATGGCCTGATGTTAACCGGAAGGGTACGTAGGGGCAGGAAAGGGGCCCGGGCAGATTACTCCCCTGTTGCATCCCTTCTGGTGCATCGGTAGTATGAAGCCGCCCCCGAGGAGTGCAATGGCGAGCGTCTCCACATATACCCCTCGGCTTCTGCCCCTGCGCCTGCCCCGTCTGTGCGTCGCCGTAACCGCCCCCAGCGCCGCCGAGATGATCGAGAAGGCGGAGACGCTGGTGCGGGATAACCCCTTTATTGAGTTCAGGTTAGACTATCTTCGCCGGCCGGCCACCGCCTTCCAGCGCATTCGCCATTTCCTGGATTACCACCCCGAGGTGTTGGCCATCGCCACCTGCCGGCGGGCGGCGAATGGGGGAAAGTTCCGGGGCTCGGTGTCGGCGCAGGTTAACTTTCTGATCAAGGCCAGCGATGCCGGCTGCCAACTGGTGGACCTGGAGCTGCAGAGCGGGCTGAAGCTGGCGGCCAGGGATTTTGCCCGCATCCGTGGCCATGCCGCCCTCATCCTCTCCTTCCACGACTTCCGCGCCACCCGCAAGCTGGAGGAGACCTTTCTGCGCATGCAGGGGCTGCCCGCCGACTTCTACAAGATCGTCAGCACCGCCACCTGCCTCTACGACAACGTGCGCATGATGAAGTTCCTGGAGCAGAAGAGCGAGAAGCACTCCATGATCGGGCTGTGCATGGGGGAGCAGGGGATCATCAGCCGGGTGCTGGGAGTGCGAGCGGGCAGCGTCTTCACCTTCGCCGCCTTCGGCCCGGGGGAAGAGACCGCCCCCGGGCAGGTGACGGCGCGCGAGCTGCGCGACACCTACCGCATCGGCCAGGTGGACGCGGCCACGCGGGTCTATGGGGTCGTGGGCGACCCGGTCTCGCAGTCGCTCTCGCCCGCCATCATGAACGCGGGCTTCCGGCGGGAGAACGTCAACGCCGTCTACCTGGCGCTGCACGCCAAGAAGCTGGAAGACCTGCTGGCCTGCGTACGCGACATCCCCATCCACGGCCTCTCGGTCACCATGCCCTACAAGGAAGCCATCCTCAAGCACCTGGACAACTGCGAGCCGCTGGCGGAGAAGGTGGGGGCCTGCAACACCGTCATCCGGGGGCAGGACGGCAAGCTCTACGGCTTCAACACCGACGTGCAGGGAGTGATCCGGCCGCTGGAGCAGCGGCTGTCGATCGCCGGCGCCAAGGTGCTGGTGCTGGGGGCCGGAGGCGCGGCGCGGGCGGCGGTCTTCGGGCTGAAGGAGCGCGGGGCCGAGGTCTACGTGCTCAACCGTACTCCGCGCCCGGGCAAGCTGCTGGCGCGGCAGGCGCGCGTCAAGGCCATCGGCCGCCGCGACCTGAAGAAGCTGAGCTTCGACGTGATCGTCAATGCCACCCCGGTGGGCATGGGCGGCGGCCGCGGCGTCCTGCTGAAGGAAAAAGAGCTGAAGGCGCGCCTCTTCTTCGAGATGGTCTACGGCCCGGCCGAGACGCGGATGGCCAAGCTGGCCCGCGCCCGCGGCCTGGAGGTGATCCCCGGGACCGAGATGTTCGTCCACCAGGGGGCGCGGCAGTTCGAGATCTGGACGGGCAAGCCCGCGCCCGCCGAGGAGATGAGCCGGGTGGTGGCCAAGGCCCTGGAAGAGCGGGCCGCCCAGGCCGCCATCCCGGGGAAGAAGAAAAAGAAACGGTAGCCACGCCGCGCCGCCGCCATCCATGCCAAGGTGCGTCCTATGAAAACGATCGCTGCCGACGTGGCTCGCAAGCTCGGCTGGTACGTTTACGCTTACGTGAACCCCTCGGATGGGAAGATTTGCTACGTGGGCAAAGGGAAGGGGCAACGAGCGGTCAGCCACGTGCGACACCATGCCCGCGTGGGGAAGGTCAAGGAGCCACGCGTCGACATTCTCGCGCACGGGCTGGGTAGCAAACCCCGGCCGACGTCTCGCGCCGGGCGAGAATCAATCGTCCCTTCGGGACTGGGCTTTCCTAGCTGGCGATTTCCCAGCACTACGTGCTGGGCTATTGCCAAGCGCCCCTTCGGGGCTTAGCCAAGTCGGCCTTGCATCGAGCCCGGAGGGCGATTGGAAATAGCCCAGGACGAAGTCCTGGGAAAGGAGCGAAATCTAAGCACCAGTCCCGCAGGGACGATTGAAAATCCCGGTGCCGCGCGTGAGGTCCTTCGCGCCCTGAAGGGCGCTCAGGATGACGCCCTGGAGAATTAGTCCCTCCCCAAAAGCCGCGCCCGGCCGGGATTTTGGCCCATCAATTTGATTGCTATTTGGCCACGCGCTGGACTAGGATGGGATTGGTTGTGGACGTGGCTAACCGGCCATCCTCCATTGCAGGACTTCGCAAGCCCTAAGTCAGCAGTTCTTCCACGAAGCTCCGGGCCCCTGGTCTTCTGTCAGACGCCGGGCGCAGCCGCCTGCGCCGGGCACAGTGTGGAGAGACTGAGATGGCGTGGTATGCGTACTGCATCACTGAGCAACAGGCCTTCCTTGGCGAAACCCGCGCGCGGCGTCCTTTTCCCATCGAACATCTGACCGGCATCGGCAGCAGCCGCGTGCTGGGCTACCCCAGCGGGGAGTTCGCGGTGATCGTGAGCGAGTACGCCCGCAGCGGGGAGCTGGACCAGCGCGCCATCCTGGACCACGCCCGGGTGGTCAGCGAGTGCTTCCGCAACACCACCGTGCTGCCCTTCCGCTTCGGCACCGTCTTTGAGAACGACGAGGCGCTGCGGCGGGCGGTGCGGGTGAACCGCAAGGCCTTCCTGGCCTCGGTGGACCGGCTGCGGGGCAAGGCGGAGATGCACCTCAAGCTGCTGGTCAAGCACAACTCGCCGGAGGCCGCCCTGGCCGAGATCGAGCTTCCCCTCACCGCCGGCGGCGAGTACCTGCGCAAGCTGCGCGACAAGGCCGCCCGCCAGCGCGAGCGCCAGACCAAGGCCCGCGCCCTCTCCGTCCAGGTGCACAAGCTCTTCCATCCCCTGGAGGAGGAAGTGAGCTGCAAGAAAGTGGACAAGGGCGGGATGCTGATCGACATCGCCCACCTCATCGACCACAAGTCGGTGGAGAAGTACCAGAACCGCTACAGCACCGCGGCGCGCCAGCTCAAGGACTGCGAACTGCTGATCAGCGGCCCCTGGCCGCCGTATCACTTCATGCCCGGCAAGCTGCGCACCATCCCGGGCGAGAACTAGACCGGCTTTGCCAGGGCTTCGCCCGCTGGGGCGAAGGCCCTTTTTCCTTTCCTCCTGACCGGCGCGGCGGAAGCCGTGCCCTCCCCGGAAGCGCCCCAAACTCTCTCCCGCCCCCGTTCAGCCCCTGCC
>DATIWW010000088.1:0-4717 GCA_035519175.1 Terriglobales bacterium | reverse complement strand
GGTCGCCGAGGTCGTAGATGATGACGATATTGGGATGCTGCAGCATCCCGGTGGCCTGGGCCTCGCGGTAGAAGCGCTTGAGCAGGTCGGGATTGTCGGCGAAGCCCCCGGTCATCATCTTGATGGCGACCAGGCGGCCGATGCGGCTGTCGGTGGCCTTGTACACCACCCCCATGCCGCCCTTGCCCAGGATCTCGACGACGTCGTACTTCCCGATCTTGCTGATGGTGTTCTGGCCCATGCTTATTGCGCCACCTTCAGGAGTTGCCCGCCCACCAGCACCATGGAGCCCACCGGCACCGGGGCCTTGCCGCGCACCCGCACGAAGGTGCCGTTGCGGCTGCCCAAGTCCTCGAGAAAGAAGTTCTCACCCCGCTGGTAGACCTTGGCGTGGGAGCGGCTCATGAAGCCGTCCTCAGGAAAGATGTAAGTGCCCTTGTTGCGCCCCCAGGTGATCTCCTGCTCGCCCAGCGGAAACCTGGCTCCATCTTCTACACCCTCGGGAGTGAGCGAGGCAAACTGGGCCACCGGCTCCTGCAGGGCGGCGTTCAGGTCCATGATGGTGGTGCCGGTGGCGGCGGCGGTGGCCAGGGCCTCCGACTTTTCCTGGAAGCGGAAGATCTGCCGCCCCATCATGATGACGTCGCCGTCCACCAGGGTGTAGGTGCCGACCAGGCGCACGTACACGCCCTTGCCCGGGCTGATGTCCTCCACCATGAGCTGTCCACGGTCGAGGAAGAAGGAGGCGTGCTGGGGAGCCAAGGCGGGGTCGGAGGGGAACTTGAGGTCGGCGTCGGAGGACCCGACCGAGAGCTTGCCCTCCTTGAGGGCGTACTCCTGGCCCACGGAGCCGTCGCGCTTGATGTGCTGGAGCTTGAACTTGGGCAGGACGAGGGAAGCCTTGGGCCCGCCCAGCACCACGGTGTGGGCGGCCTGAGGGCGGCGCGCGGCCTCGCCGCCGTTCCATTGCACCTCGAAGAGGTCGCGGACCTCCTCCTTGCCCTTGAGCTGGAACTTTCCCAGGTGCTGGATCTTGAAGAGCTTGAGGGGCGCGATCTGCTGGTGCAGGGTGTCGGAGATGACGATCTGCTCGGGAGAGGCGACGCTCTCCACCCGCGAGGCCACGTTGACCACGTCGCCGAAGACGTCGTTGGTCTTGACGATGCCGGGACCGTAGTTCATGCCGATGCGGATGAAGACGTGGTCCTGCTCGGGCTTGGGCTCATTGAAGGTGATGAGGGCCTTCTGCATCTCCATGGCCGCCTCGACCGATCCCTTGCAATCCTCGAAGGTGGCCATGATGGCGTCGCCGATGGTCTTGACCACGCGCCCGCCGTGTCTCTCCACGATCTGGCGCAGCATGTCGTTGCACTGGTGCACCATCATGAGTCCGGCCACGTCGCCGTACTTTTCGAAATAGGCGGTCGAGCCCTTGATGTCGGTGAACATCACGGTGATGGTCTTGCGAAATTTCTCCAGCTCCGCCAGCAGCTCGCGCTGCCCGCGCGACGACTGGATGATCTGGGTCACGCTCTCGTGCGGCTGCATGGTTGGCTACCCACACCCCTTGGAGCAGGCGTTCCCCCGCGCCCGGAATCCCCAACGCGGACTGGTTGTAACTCCCGGTGGGAAAAGCTGTTAGGCGCCGATTCTCCCAGTAAAGTACCACGGAAAAGTGGCGCGCACCAAGGCCAATCCCGGAGCCGCCGCAATGACCTTGGTAACCGCGGCCGTAGATGCCTCTTTGGAGCAGGCGACGGACCGCGCGGGCTGGATTAGAATAACCGGTTTGCCCGGGGGCGAGTCGCCCTGCAAGCAAGGAGCCCACATGAGATCCATCTTCCTCTCCCTTTCCCCGGTTCTGGCCCTGTCGCTGGCTATGCTGCCCGGAGCGGCGGCGCAGCAGCAAAAGAAGAGCGAGCCCGCGCCTGCGGCCAAGGCGGCGGAGAAAACTCCTGCCCAGGAAGAGAGCGTGCGCCCGGCGGCGCCACCCAAGGAACCGCCGGCGGAGAAGCCGGAGGCCGGCGGCGGCGGTCCCAAGTCCAAGGAACTGAAGTGGGACATGACCGAGCAGGCGCCGGCGGTGACCCACCACACCATCAAGGTCCACGGCAAGACCCTGAACTACACCGCCACCGCGGGGCGCCTGCCCATCAAGGACCCCACCGGCAAGATCGAGGCGGAGATGTTCTACGTGGCCTACACGCTGGACGGGGCCGAAGCCAGCCGGCGCCCGCTCACCTTCGCCTTCAACGGCGGCCCGGGTTCGGCTTCGATCTGGCTGCACATGGGCGCGCTGGGCCCGCGCAAGGTGCTGCTGGAGCCGGAGGGCTGGATGCCGGCTTCGCCCTATCGCCTGATGGACAACCCCGACACGCCGCTGGACCAGAGCGACCTGGTGTTGGTGGACGCGATCGGCACCGGCTTCAGCCGTCCCGCCGACCTGGAGACGGGCAAGAAGTTCTGGGGGCTGCGCGGCGATGCCGAGGCCTTCGGCGAATTCATCCGCCTGTACATCACGCGCAATGAGCGTTGGTCGTCGCCGCTCTACCTGCTGGGCGAGAGCTACGGCACCACCCGCTCGGCGGCGGTGGCCGGCTACCTGATCGACCGCGGCATCGCCTTCAACGGCATCATCCTGCTCTCCACCGTGCTGGATTTCGAGACCCTGGCCACCACGCAGCGCAACGACGAGGCCTACATCCTGACGCTGCCCTCGTTCACCATGATCGCCGCCTACCACAAGAAGCTGGCGCCGGAACTGATGCAGGAGCTGGCCACGACCCGGGCGGAGGTGGAGAAGTGGGCCGCCACCGACTATACGGCCGCGCTGGCCAAGGGCGACGCGCTCACACCCGAGGAGCGGCAGGCGGTGATCGCGCAACTGGCGCGCTTCACCGGGTTGAAGCCGGAGCTGATCGACCAGGCCAACCTGCGCATCGACGTCCGCACCTTCACCCACAACCTGCTGGGCGAGCAGAAGCTGCGGGTGGGACGGCTGGACGGGCGCTACACCGGACCCGATCCCCAGGGCTTCCTGGAGACGCAGTTCTACGATCCCACCGGGGCGGAGACCGGGCCGCCCTTCACCGCCGTCTTCAACGACTACGTGCGCCGCGAACTGAAGTACGAGACCGACATGCCCTACTACACTTCGGCGGGACAACTGGCCTCTTCCAGCCAGGAGCAGAGCTTCTTTCAGCGCTGGGAGTGGGGGCCGGGGATGGGCTTCCCCGACACCGCCTCGGCGCTGCGCGCCGCCATGGTCAAGGACCGCTACCTGAAGGTGCTGGTGATGGAGGGCTACTACGACCTGGCCACGCCCTTCTGGGCCGCCGACTACACCTTCAACCACCTGGACCTGAGCCCGGAGTACCGCAAGAACCTCTCCTTCGCGCACTATGACTCCGGGCACATGGTGTACCTGAGGAGCGAATCGCTGGCACAGTTCCACAACGACGTGGATGGTTTCATCACCAGCACGATGCCGAAGTAGCAGTCAGGAGTCAGGAATCAGGAGTCAGCAGGGGCGCGGCCGGTGGCCGCGCCCCGTTTCTTTGTGCCCTTCGTGAGACCTTTGCGCCCTTGGTGGTGAGGGTTTTGTGCCGTCCCTGGCGGGAGTCGGGTGGCGTTGCGCAGAGGTTTCCTGGCACTTGCGTGCCGGGCTGGGTTCTGGCGCCACCTGCGGCGGCTCAGGCAGATTGGCAGAACTCCAGCACCCGTCCCACGCCTTCCGCGAAGGGCCCTGCCGGCGTGATGAGGCTCACCACCAGGTAGCCGTCGCCGGGAAAATCATAGAAGTGTCCGGGATGGACCAGCACGCCCCGCTGCTCGAGCAAGGCGACGGCCAATTCTTCGTCGCTGCGCGTGACGGGCACGCGCAACACGGCGTACCAGCCGCCTTCCGCCTCCAGGCGGGTACTCGCTTTTTGCTTGGCGAGCTGGCGGTCCAGCTCGGCGAGGTTCTGCGCGATGCGCGCCGCCAACTGCTCCTGCACTCCCTGGCGCTGTTCCAGGAGCGCAGGCAAGGCGAGCTGCAGGGGCGTGCTCAGGGAGAGAAAGGTGTCGGCGATGACTTCCAGGCGGGCCAGCGCCGGGGCCAGGGTCTCCTGCGGGCCCCCGGCGGCGAGCCACGCCAGCTTCATCTGCGGCAGCCCGGCGATCTTGGAGAGCCCGCTCAGGGCGAAGGTCAGCAGGTCGCGCTGCCCCGCCAGGCTGTGGCGCGGGCGCCGGTCGTGCGGATAGTCGAGAAAGACCTCGTCGGCGATGAGCGCGATCCCGTCCTTGGCACAGAGCCAGTCCAGGTTGGTCAGATCCTCGCTGCTCAGGAACGAGCCGGTCGGATTGTTGGGATTCACCACCAGCACAGCGCGGGTGCGCGGGCTCAGCCCCTTCTCCATGGAATGGAAGTCGAGCTGCCAGCCGTGGTCATAGAGCAGGAGGTAGGGGACCAGGCGCACGTCCTCGAGCCCGGCCAGGAACTCGAAGAGGGGATAGCTGGGCGCAGGCACCAGCACCTCGTCGCCGGGATCGCAGAGCAGGCGGAAGAGCCAGCAGTAGGCCTCGCTGGTGGAGGTGGTGAGGAAGATGTGCTCGGGTTCGGGGAGCGCGGCGCCGGGCGCGCGCCCGCGGTAGTAGGCGGCGACGGCCTCGCGCGCCGAGGCCAGGCCGCGGGGATCGGGGCGGTAGTCGAGCGCGGCGGGCTGGGCCAGCGCCG
>DATIWW010000087.1:0-5922 GCA_035519175.1 Terriglobales bacterium | reverse complement strand
CGCCGGCGCTCTTTTTTGGAACCGCTTCGACTGTAACAGCTTTGTAACACAACTCTGGTAACGTGACGGCGATGAATTCACCCATGATGCCCGGCCCCGACCCGGCCGTGGAGCTGCCCCCAGCGGAACCGGCGCGGCTGGAGGTGGCGGCCAAGGTCCCGCGCAAGTTGGGGCGACGCAGCCGCATGGCCGATGGCCTCTTCCACTGGGCCATGGTGGCCTGCTGCCTGTCGGTGCTGGGCATCGTGGCCCTGATCGTGGTCGAGCTGGTGGTGCACTCGCGGCTCTCCCAGCACACCTTCGGCTGGCGCTTCTTCACCGGGGATAACTGGGACCCGGTGGCGGGAGACTTCGGAGCCCTGCCCTTCCTCTATGGCACCCTGGTTTCCTCCTTCCTGGCGCTGGTGCTGGCGGTGCCGCTGGCGGTGGGGGTGGCCATCTTCATCACCGAGATGTGCCCGCACCTGCTGCGCGGCCTGCTCTCCTTCCTGGTCGAGTTGCTGGCGGCGATTCCCAGCGTGATCTACGGGCTGTGGGGAATCTTTGTGCTGGCGCCGCTGCTGCGCAAGGACGTGCAACCCTGGCTGGGCAAGCGCCTGGGCTGGACGGGACTCTTCACCGGCCCGCCCTACGGCATCGGGATGCTGGCCGCGGGGGTGATCCTGGCCATCATGATCATCCCCATCATCGCCTCCATCACCCGCGAGATGCTGACGGCGGTGCCGCAGGTACAGCGCGAAGGCGTGCTGGCGCTGGGCGCCACCCGCTGGGAGATGATCCGCACCGGGGTGCTGCGCAACGCGCGCGCCGGCATCGTGGGGGGCATCATCCTGGGCCTGGGGCGCGCCCTGGGAGAGACCATGGCGGTGACCATGGTGATCGGGAACAGTGCCCAGATCGCCAAGTCGCTGTTCGCGCCCGGCTACACCATGGCCGCCGTCATCGCCAACGAGTTCAGCGAAGCTACCGGCAATCTCTACCTGAGCGCGCTCATCGAGGTCGGGCTGGCGCTCTTCCTGGTGACCATCGTGGTCAACATCCTGGCCCGCCTGCTGGTGTGGACGGTCACCCGCGGCACTCCGGTGGGCACCCATGCCTGAGAATCGCTCCCAGCCTTCCCTGGCGTCCTCGCGCGGGCTGCGCTACTGGTGGCGGCTGCTGGTGGACCGTCTGGCCACGGTGATCACGGTGCTCTGCGCCATTCTGGTGCTGACACCGCTGGTGGCCATCTTCGCGTACCTGGTCTACCGCGGGGTCGGGGCGCTCAACTGGGCCTTCCTCACCCAGACGCCCAAGCCGGTGGGCGAACTGGGCGGGGGCATGGCCAACGCCATGGTGGGTTCGGCCATCATCCTGGGGATCGCCAGCCTCATCGGCGTGCCCCTGGGGATCGGCTCCGGCATCTTCCTGGCGGAGCACGGAAACCACCGCTTTGCGCAACTGGTGCGCTTCACCGCCGACGTGCTCAACGGGGTACCCTCCATCGTCACCGGCATCGCCGTCTACTCGCTGGTGGTACTCCAGCAGAAGCACTTCTCGGGCTTCGCCGGGGGCGTGGCCCTGGGCATCATGATGGTTCCTACCATCACCCGGACGACGGAGGAGATGCTGCTCATGGTGCCCAACGTGGTGCGGGAGGCGTCGCTGGGGCTGGGCATCCCGCGCTGGCGCACCACCATCTCGGTGGTGCTGCGCACCGCCACCTCGGGGGTGATCACCGGGATCATGCTGGCCTTCGCGCGGGTAGCGGGCGAGACCGCTCCCCTGCTGTTCACCGCCTTCGGCAACCAGTTCTGGAGCCTGAAGCTGAACCAGCCCATGGCGGCGCTGCCGCTGCAGATCTACGTGTACGCCATCTCGCCCTTCGACGACTGGCACCGCCAGGCATGGGCGGGGGCGCTGGTGCTGATCTTGCTGATCGTAGGCGCCGTGGCCGCGGTACGGGTGGCAACCTCCCGCGGCATGGTGCGAGGAGCTGCCTGATGGGCGTCGGCATGGAAGCGCGCGATCTGAACGCCTGGTTCGGTCCGGCCCAGGTCCTGCATGGCATCTCCATGGACATGGCCGCCAACCAGGTCACCGCTATCATCGGGCCCTCCGGCTGCGGCAAGTCCACCTTCATCCGCTGCCTGAACCGCCTGCACGAAACCGTGCCCGGAGCGCGCGTGGAGGGCAAGGTGAAGGTGGGCGGAAGCGACATCTACGGCCGCTCCGTGCCCGCGGTGGAAGTGCGCCGGCGCGTGGGCATGGTCTTCCAGAAGCCCAACCCCTTCCCCACCATGTCCATCTACGACAACGTGGCCGCAGGACTCAAGCTCAACGGCTTCCGCAACCGGCGGGAACTGGACCAGATCGTGGAGCGCTCGCTGTGCCAGGCCGCCCTGTGGGACGAGGTGAAGGACCAGGTCAAGAAGAAATCCGGGGCCAGCCTCAGCGGCGGCCAGCAGCAGCGCCTGTGCATCGCCCGCGCCTTGGCGGTGGCGCCCGAGGTCTTGCTCATGGACGAGCCCTGCTCGGCCCTGGACCCCATCTCCACCAGCAAGATCGAGGAGCTGGTCTTCGAACTGAAAAAGGACTACACCGTGGTCATCGTGACCCATAATATGCAGCAGGCCAGCCGGGTGGCCGACTTCACCGGCTTCTTCCTGCTGGGATACATGGTGGAGTTCGACCGGACCGAAAGGGTCTTCACCAATCCGGCGGACAAGCGGACCGAAGATTACGTGACAGGCAGGTTTGGATGACACGCACGCGCTTTCAACTCGGACTGGACGAGCTCAAGGAGAAGCTCCTGCGCATGGGCGGCTTGGCGGAGCAGGCGGTGGACCGCGCCATCGAGGCTTACAGCAGCCGCGACCCCGAGGCCAGCGAGAAAGTGTTTCGCGGGGAGCAGTCCATCAACATGGTGGAGCGGGAGATCGACGAGCTGGCCCTGGACCTGCTGGCCATGCAGCAACCGGTGGCCGTGGACCTGCGCTTCATCCTGGCCGTCATCAAGGTCAACGCCGACCTGGAGCGAGTGGGCGACCAGGCGGTGAACATCGCCGAGCGGGCCCGCGACCTGGCCGGCTTGCCGGCGGTGGAGTTGCCCGCCGACATTCCCCGCATGGCGGCTACCGCCACCGGCATGGTGCGGCAGGCGCTGGAGGCCTTCATCCGCGCCGACGCCGACCTGGCCCAGCAGGTGCTCGGCTCCGACAACAGCGTGGACCGTATGAAGCGCGAGATCGAGGCCGCCATGATGGCGCAGATGAAGCAGTCGCCGGCCTCGGCGCGCCAGGCCCTCGATACTCTGCTCATCGCCCGCAACCTGGAACGGGTCGCCGATCATGGCACCAACATCGCCGAGGATGTGATCTTCTGGGTGCGGGGCGCGGATGTGCGCCACCTGGGCCCCGGGACTCCTGCCACACCACTTCCCTGAAGGCGCGGTGACCAGCGTAACTTGACGCTCCCCCACGCGGGACGTAGCATGGCCCTTCCGAGCCTCCTCCCGCTGGCTTGCGTCTCGGGTGTGCATGATCAAAGTAGCCCCGCCCTCCAGTCCGAAGAAGATCCTCGTGGCCGATGACGATCGCGCCCTGCGCAGCATGCTGACCAGCATGCTGGAGCGCGCCGGCTTCTCCGTGACCGGGGCCGCCGACGGCGCCGAGGCCCTGGCCCACATCAAGCACCGCAAGTTCGACCTGGTCCTGCTGGACGTGTGGATGCCCAACATGACCGGCCTGGAGGTCCTGGCCCGGGTGAAGGACAAGCCCGGCCGGCCCAAGGTCATTGTCATGACCGGCGACAACACCCCCGAGACCCTGCTCAACGCGGTGCGCGAGCAGGCCTACCAGTACGTCAATAAGCCCTTCTCGGCTAAGGGGGTGGTGGAGATGGTGGAGCGGGCGCTGGCCTCCGAAGCCGGACCGCCCATCGAGGTGCTCTCCGCGCGCCCGGAGTGGATCGAACTGCTGGTGCCCTGCGAGCGCGAGGCCGCCGAGCGCATCCAGGACTTCCTCCTGCAAGCCAAGTCCGACCTGCCCCAGGAGGTGCGCGAGGCGGTAGGACAGGCCTTCCGCGAATTGCTGCTCAACGCCATCGAGTGGGGCGGCGATCTGGATCCCAACCAAAAGGTACGCATCTCCTGCCTGCGCACCCGGCGCATGGTTCTCTACCGCATCGCCGATCCCGGGCGCGGCTTCAAGTTCGAAGGGCTGACTCACGCCGCCACCAGCAACCCACCCGACAGCCCCATCGACCATCTGCGCGTGCGCGACGAGAAGGGCCTGCGCCCCGGCGGCTTCGGCATCCTGCTCACCCGCGCCGTGGTGGACGAGCTGCTCTACAACGAGGCCCAGAACGAAGTGGCCTTCGTCAAGTACTTGGACGGCGGGCCCAAGAGCTAGCCGCTTCGCTTCCAGCTTCCGCGTCTCCAGAAGAAAGAAAACGACCCACGGCTTTGCCGGCCGTGGGTCGCCGGTGGTCTGTTGGGATTGCCCAGGCGGTCGCTCCCTTACACTCGAGGACCGCGGCGACGCTCCCTGAACCATCGGAAGTTCGCGCTGACGAAGAGCGGTCCGCTCTAGGTCACAGCCACCTCACTAGGTCTCGGACAACAGTCAGAACTCGACATTGCTGGACCACCTCCTTTCCAGTGTAGGGCGAGCGTATCCCGATTCCGGGGTCCGGGCAAGCCGCTTTTTCTTGCCGAGAGCAGGCCGGCCGGACCTTTAGGTTCAAGCAGATGGCGGCAGCCCGTCACTACCCCTTGTGACGCCCCTCACGGCGCAGGCCAGCGGGGGGCGGGAAGATTAGAGGTCGCCTGGTGCGACAGGAACGGGGCGTGTCATGAAAAAGGTCATGATCCTCGGCGCCGCCGGCAGAGATTTTCACAACTTCAACGTGGTCTTCCGCCATGACCCCAGCTACCAGGTCGTGGCCTTCACCGCCACCCAGATCCCCGACATCGCGGGACGCCTGTACCCCTACGAGCTCTCCGGGCTGCTCTATCCCAACGGCATCCCCATCGTAGAAGAGAAGGACCTGGAGAAAGCGATCCGGGAGCGCGGGGTGGAGGTCGCGGTCTTTTCGTACAGCGACATCTCCCACGTCAACCTGATGCACCTGGCCTCGCGGGTGGTGGCGGCGGGCGCGGACTTCTGGCTGCTGGGCGTGCAGCACACGCAGTTGCAGGCGCGCGTGCCCGTGATCTCGGTGTGCGCGGTGCGCACCGGATGCGGCAAGAGCCCGGTGTCGCGGCGGGTGGCGGGCGAACTCAAGCGCCTGGGCTGGAAGCCGGTGGTGGTGCGCCATCCCATGCCCTACGGCGACCTGGCGGCGCAGGCGGTGCAGCGCTTCGCCACCCTGGCCGACCTGGAGCGCCAGCACTGCACCATCGAGGAGTGCGAGGAGTACGAGCCCCACCTGCAGCAGGGCACGGTGGTGTACGCCGGGGTGGACTACGAGCGCATCCTGCGGCAGGCGGAGCAGGAGGCCGACGTCATCCTGTGGGACGGCGGCAACAACGACACCCCCTTCTACCGCCCCGACCTGGAGCTGGTGGTGGCCGACCCGCACCGCGCCGGCCACGAGCTTCTCTACTACCCCGGGGAGGTCAACCTGCGGCGCGCCGACGTGGTCATCCTCAACAAGGTGGATACCTCGGCGGCCGACGCCATCGAAACGGTTCGCCAGAACGTGAAGCGGAACAACCCGCGCGCCCAGGTGATGGAAGCCGCCTGCGAGGTCTCGGTCAACACCCCCAGCCTGATCACCGGCAAGCGCGTGCTGGTGGTGGAGGACGGTCCCACCCTCACCCACGGCGAGATGCCCTACGGGGCGGGCGTGGTGGCGGCCAACAAGCACGGCGCCGCCGAGCTGGTGGACCCCCGGCCCTATGCCGTGGGCTCCATCCGCGCCACCTTCGAGAAGTACCCG
>DATIWW010000086.1:0-2246 GCA_035519175.1 Terriglobales bacterium | reverse complement strand
TGCCCAGGTCGTGGGCGTTAGCGTGGATTCCATCTTCTGCCACACGGCGTGGCAGAAGAAAGACATCGGGATGCTCCGCTACCCGCTGTGCTCGGATTTCTATCCCCACGGCGCGGTGGCCAAGAAGTACAAGGTGTTGCGCACCGGCGACCCCATCCCCGGCATCAACGACCGCACCGTCTTCATCATCGACAAGGGCGGCAAGATCGTCTTCGCCAAGGTCTACCCGCTCGACACGCAACCCGACAACCAGGAGTGCCTGGAAGTCCTGCGCAAGCTCTGAGGCTGCGGCTACTTCACGCCCGCCTGGCGCTTCATCTCGTCGATCATCTGGTAGAGCTGGCTGCGGTCCGCCACCTCGACGAAGGGGGTGCCGGTGCGGGCGTCGCTGACCACGTAGATGGTGGGGGTGTGCTCCACGCCCACGCTGCGGCCGATGTTGATGTCCTGGTCCACCCTCCTCTCCAGTTCGCCCACGGGGTCCACGGCGAAGGGCAGCGCCAGCTTGTGCTCGTCGGCGAACCTCTCGGCGTAGCTGCGCAGGTTGTCCTTGGTGATGGCGGGCTGGTTGCGGAAGATGTAGTCGCGGAAGTCGTCGCCCAGCGCCTTGGACTTGGTGTCGAAGAACTTGGCGTAGATGGCCGCGGGCCGCGACCAGTTGTGCATGGGCAGGGGGAAGTCGTAGCGCACCTGCGGGATCTTGTAGGTCTTGGCCGCCTGCAGCAGCAGCGGGGCGGCGCGCCCGCAGTCCGGGCACTGCAGGTCCTCGAAGACCACCAGGGCCACCTTGGCGCCCTTGGGCGGACGCAGCACCTCGCTCCTGGGATCCTGCGCCAGCGCCGGCAGCGCCAGCAGCACCAGCGCCGCCACCATCCGGAACATCCCGCGGTTCCTCATTCCTCTGCTCTCCCCATCCTTGTCGGTTGGACCTTCTCCTGCGGTTAGATGCCCATGGTAGCTGAAAGGGCTGGCCGGCGTCATGCGGCCGGCGCGCCTCAATAGTGGAAGCGGTAGCGCACCTGGAAGATGACCTGGCGCGGGTTGACGTAGTGGGTGCCACCGAAGGTGTTGCTGTTGTCGAGCAGGTAGCGGTGGTTGGAGAGATTCAGGCTGGCGACCTGGACGGACCAGTTCTCGCCGATGGACTTTCCCAGGGCCAGGTCCACGGTGGTGTGGGGGGAAAGGTGGGCGGGGCCGTCGCCATCCAGGAAGCCGGAGCCGTAAGCCACGTTGCCCGAGGCCCAGCTCCGCCAGGGCAGGCCCAGGTAGAAGCCGGCGCTCAAAGTGTCGCGCTGGTCGTGGTCGAGAAAGAAGTAGCCGCTGTCGGGGGGCTCGAAGTCGGTCAGCCCGCCGGTCACCCCGCCGGCGCCCTGCGCGTACTGGTGAGAGTAGGCCAGGTGGAGTTGCAGGCGGCCCGCGATCCGGGGCGAGCGCAGGCTGGTCTCCCAGCCGCGGATGCGGGCGCGCGCGATGGTGAGCGGGAAGAAGATGTTGGAGTTCCCCAGCACGTCGTGGTCGAAGTAGTTCTTGGCGGCGGTATGGAAGTAGGTGGTCTCCAGCACCCAGCCGCGCAGCGGGATGGTGAGGCCGGCCTCCCACTGCTCGTCGCGCTCGCCGTGCAAGGGCAGGAAGCCGAAGCCCTCGGTGGCCGCCAGCGCCAGCACCGGTCCGGAGACCGTGAGCAGCGGCGGCGGCTGATAGTAGCGGCCGTAGAAGCCGTGCAGCACCCAGCCCAGGCGGGGCAGATCGATGGCGGCGCCGATGCGGGGGTCGGCGGCGGTCTCGGTGAAAGCGCTGGAGAAGCGCGTGAGCCGCACCCCGCCGTTGAGCGTGAGCCAGCTCGTGGCCCGGTACTGGTCCTCCAGGAAGGCAGCCTCGACGTCGCCCCAGGTGATGACGCGGGAGGCCAGCGAGGCGGCCGGGTCGCCGGGCGTGGTCACGCCGAAAAGAAAGCTGTCGTGCTCGCCGAAGACCTGCGCCCCGAAGCGGGCGTTGTGCTTGCCGCGCACCACCCCCAGCGTGCTCACCCCGCCCACGTAGTTGGCGCCCAGGTCCTGTTCGGGGCTGACCGGAGTGTCCTCCCGCCCGCCCAGGTAGTGGGCGCGGTTGAAGTGGTAAAAGGGCGAGACGGTCAGCACCGTTCCGCTGCTCAGGGTGTGGATCCAGGAGAAGTTGACGAAGACGTCGCGTTCGTCCTCGGTGTCGCGGGTGCCGGCGGCCTGCTGCTCCGGGGTGTTGGGCACCTG